>NZ_JBBNAH010000345.1:0-25157 GCF_037994325.1 Pseudomonas sp. | reverse complement strand
TCATAAAGGTGGCCAGAATGGTCGCCGCCAGCATGCCGCCAATCACCCCGGTACCAATCGAATGACGACTGGCCGAGCCTGCGCCCGTGCTAATGGCCAACGGCACGCAACCGAGAATAAACGCCAGCGAGGTCATCACAATGGGGCGGAAACGTAGCTTGGCGGCTTCCAGCGCCGAGTCGTAAATACTCATGCCTTCGCTGCGGCAGAGCACGGCAAACTCGACGATCAAAATGGCGTTTTTCGCCGCCAGGCCAATCAACGTCACCAGGCCAACCTGGAAGTACACGTCGTTCTGAATGCCCCTCAGCCACACGGCGAGAATGGCGCCAAACACGGCAAACGGCACCGCCGTTACCACCGCCACCGGCAACGTCCAGCGTTCGTACTGCGCGGCGAGAATCAGGAACACCATGACCAAACCAAACACAAACGCCGTGCTGCCCGAACCTTGCGAAGCCAATTCCTGATAGGCCTGGCCAATCCAGCCCAAGCTGTAGTCGCCGCCCAGGGTTTCATCGGCCACTTCCTGCATGGCCTGCAACGCCTGCCCAGAGCTATAACCCGGCGCCGGCCCGCCGAGTACTTTGGCCGCCGGATACACGTTAAAGCGCGCATAGCTGTCCGGCCCGAGAATGCGCCGCACGCTGACCAGCGATGACAACGGAATCAGCTCGCCACTGGCCGAGCGCACATACACCTGGCTCAAGTCCTCAGGCTTACGGCGGAATTCGGACTCAGCCTGCAAGCTCACCTGCCAGGTCCGACCAAACAAGGTGAAGTCGTTAACGTAGTAGCTGCCAAAGGTGGTCTGCATGGCAGTAAACACATCGTTAATCGCCACGCCCAAGGCCCGCGCTTTGATGCGGTCGAGGTCGATGTAGTACTGCGGCACATCGGCGTTAAAGGTGGTGTTGACCCCGGCCAGTTCCGGGCGTTTGGCGGCAGCGGCCATAAATTTATGCACGATGGCCTGCAGCTGCTCGCTGCTGCCGCCGCTGCGGTCCTGGATATACGCCTCAAAGCCGCCCGTGGTGCTCATACCGGTAATCGGTGGCGGGTTAAAGGTCATGACCATGGCGTCTTTCTGCTGCGCGCCCATGCCCATAAACGCGCCGGGCAAGTTGCGCGCGTCCAGCTCGGAGGTGGTGCGTTCGCTCCAGTCTTTCAGCGGAATAAACGACACCCCGGCGTTGCTGCGGGTGCCAAAGGTCAACACGTCGAAGCCGGCAAAGGTCACCACGTCTTGCACCGCCGGGTGTTTCATCAGTTGCTCGGTGACCGCGCTGGTAACCTTCTCGGTGCGGGTCAACGACGCCGCAGGTGGTAGGAAGTAGGCATTGATCACGTAGCCCTGGTCTTCATCCGGCACCAGCGAGCCCGGCACGCGGCCGAACAGCACCACCATCAAGGCGATCATGCCGCCGAACAGCAATAAACCAATAAACGAGCGTTTAAGGAAAAACACCACGCCGCGGCTATAGCCGTTAGTGGCCTTTTCAAAGAAGCGGTTAAACCAGCGAAACGGTGCCGCCGGTTCGCTGTGTTCGGGTTTGAGCAGCAAGGCGCAGAGTGCTGGCGACAGGGTCAGCGCCACCAGCCCGGAAACCATCACCGACACGGCAATGGTGATGGCGAACTGTTTATACATTTGCCCAGCCAGGCCGCCGAGAAAGCCCACCGGTATAAACACCGCGCAGAGCACCAGCACAATGGCGATGATCGGCCCGGTCACCTCCTCCATGGCCTTGATCGCCGCATCGCGAGGCGGCAACTTTTCCGTGCGCATCACCCGCTCGACGTTTTCCAGCACCACAATCGCGTCATCCACCACGATGCCGATGGCCAGCACCATGCCAAACAGGGTCAACAAGTTGATGGAGAAACCGAGCATATACATGCCGGCAAAGGTGCCGATCAACGACACCGGAATCGCCAGCACCGGAATCAGCGTGGCGCGCCAGTTCTGCAAGAAGATAAACACCACCAGCACCACCAACACCAAGGCTTCGAAGAAGGTGTGGATCACCTCGGTGATGGAAACGGTGACGAACTTGGTGGTGTCGTAGGGGATTTTGTAGGTGATGCCCGACGGGAAGCGCTTGGCCAGGCGCTCCATGGTCTGGTTCACCGCGGCTGCCGTATCGAGGGCATTGGCACCCGGTTGCAGGTAGATACCAAAGGCGGCGTTTTGCTGACCATTGAGGGTGGTCATCAGCGAGTAGTCCTGCGCGCCCAACTCCACCCGTGCCACGTCTTTAAGCCGCAAGCTGGCGCCGGTGTTATCGGTGCGCAGAATAATATTTTCGAACTCTTTGGGGTCGGCAAATCGCCCTTGGGTGGTCACCGTATAGGTAAAGTCCTGCTCCTGGGTCAGCGGCTGGCGGCCAAAACTGCCAGCGGCAAACTGCGAGTTCTGCTCCTGAATGGCATTCACCACATCGGTGGGCGTGAGGTTGTACTGCGCCAGTTTGTCCGGGCGCAGCCAAATGCGCATGGAGTAGTCTTTGGAGCCGAACTGGCTGGCGTCGCCCACGCCTTTAAGGCGTTTAAGTTCGTCGATCACGTTAATCAGCGCGTAGTTGCTGATAAAGATCGGATCGCGGGAACCGTCCGGGGAATACAGGGTGATGACTTGCAAGATGTCGGAGGATTTCTTCTCCACCTTCACCCCTTGCCGACGCACCTCTTCCGGCAACTTGGCCAGCGCCGCCTGCACCTTGTTGTTGACGTTGATGGTGGCCTGGTCCGGGTCGGTGCCCACCTGAAAGTACACGGTCAGGCTCATGGCGCCGCTGCTGTCGGAGTTGGACAACTGGTAAATCATGTTTTCCACGCCGTTGATTTCCTGCTCCAACGGCGCGGCCACGGTTTCGGCAATCACTTGGGAACTGGCACCGGGGTAACTGGCGGTCACCGACACCTGCGGCGGGAGAATTTCCGGGTACTGAGAAATGGGCAGCGAGCGCATGGCCGCCAGCCCGGCGAGCACAATCACCACGGAGATCACCGTGGCAAAGATCGGTCGATCAATAAAGAAGCGAGAAATCACGGCAACGCTCCTTAGGCTTTTTTATCGGCGGGTTCGGCTTTGGCTTCGCTGGCGTTGACCGGCGTATCCGGCCGCACTTTAAGCACGCCCTCAACAATCACCTTGTCGCCCACCGCTACGCCAGACTCGATCACCCAGCGCCCCTCGGACGTCGCTCCGGTCGCCACCTGGCGGGCGCGCGCCACGCCCTGCTCGTCAACCACATAGACAAAGGTGCCCTTTGGTCCTTGCAGCAAGGCGCGCTCCGGCACGGTGACCGCATTGGGGCGCACCAAACCTTTGATCACCACGCGCATAAACTGCCCCGGCAGCAACTTTTGCTCCGGGTTGGGCACCACGGCGCGGGCACTGACGGTACCGGTGCCGCTGCTGACAAAGCTGTCGGTAAAGTCGACGCGGCCTTCCATGGGGTAAGTGCTGCCGTCACCAAACTTCAACTGAGCAAACAGCTTGCCGTCATCAGGCAAGGACAACTTGCCGCTTTGCACGCCTTCGCGCAGGCGCTCGGCTTCGGTGTCGGGGTAGGCGAAGTTGACGTACAGCGGGTCGAGTTGGGTGAGTTGGGTCAGCAGGCTGGCGTTGGCGTCGGAAGCCACCACCAAGCTGCCCTCGGAGACAGTCTGCTTACTGGTAATGCCGGAAATCGGTGCCACCACCGTGGTGTAGTCCAGATCAATCTGCCGCGACTCGACATCGGCTTTGGCCGCTTCGACATTGGCTTTGGACTGCTCGAAGTTGGACACGGCGTTATCCAGCTCGCTTTCACTGGCAAAGCCTTTCTTTTGCAGCTCGCGAATACGCTTGAGGTCGCGGTCGGTTTGCCGGTAACGCGCCTGCGCTTGGGCCAGGGCGCCATTGGCACGCATCAGCGCCGCCTGGTAAGGGCGCGGGTCGATGCGAAACAGCACCTGCCCGGCTTTGACCTTGCTGCCTTCGTCATAAGTGCGCTGCAACAGAATGCCGTTCACCTGGGCGCGCACCTGTACTTCGCGGTATCCCGCGGTGCGCCCGGAATATTCCAGCACCAACGGAAACGTTTCGGCGTGGGCCACTTCCACCGTCACTTCTGGTGGCGGTGGTGCCGCGGCAGCCGGTTTATCGGCGGCCTGAGCGAGGGTGCTGAACATAACCAGGGCAAGCGCAACATAAGACGATACGGCGTAAGGCATAACGGTCTCCATGACCAAGCGCATCAGTAGAAAACGGCAATCCGCAGCGGCCGATACATACAAGAGCGTTTGTAAAACAGCTCAAGGTATTACACTCACCCAAACGCCCCGCTCGAACTGAACAGAGCCTAGTCAGAAATAGCCCAACCGCCATGCGCCGAACCAAAGAAGAAGCAGAGAAAACCCGTAGCGCCATTTTGCTGGCCGCCGAAGTGTTGTTTCTGCAAAAAGGCGTGGGCCATACCACCCTCGAGCAGATTGCCAAAACCGCTGACGTCACCCGTGGTGCGGTGTATTGGCACTTCCAAAATAAAGCCCATCTGTTTCACGAAATGCTCAACCAGGTGCGCCTGCCGCCCGAGCAAATGGCTGAACTGCTGTCGGCCGACAACCACCGCGAGCTGCAAACCCTGCGTGATATTTGTGTCGATGCCCTGATTAATCTGGTGCACGACGAGCAACGCCGGCGAATCATGACCATCCTGCTGTTTCGCTGTGAGTTCACCGATGACCTGCGTGAAGCCGAAGACCGCCACAACGCCTTTGTTCGGCAATTTATTGACCTGTGCGAAGCGTTATTTCAGCGCGCGGCCGGGCAGGGCCAATTGCACCCCGCCATGACGCCACGCTTGGCGGCACTGACCCTGCATGGCTTGGTGATTGGTTTGTTCAGTGACTATCTGCGCGACCCGCAGCTGTATGACCCCGAGCGAGACGCTGGGGCGATGGTCGACGCGATCTTCCGCGGCCTGGCCCGCGAATGGCCGTTGAAGGACTAACCTTGGTGGTAATTGCTAGCGGGAGCGCCCTGAGCATGCGTGCATTGTTATTTGTTTGGCTGTTGATCGCCGCCACGTTCGTCCAGGCCGAATTCGCTGAGGCGCCGACGCCGCAGTCGGATGGTTATGGGGTGCTGATTATTTCCCGCGAGCGCTTGGAGGTGGGCAGCCCGTGTGACGTTGGCCTGTACCTGCAGGACCAGTTGGCGGCGCGGTTATGGCAGGGGCAATCAGTGGCGTTTAATTTGCCGCCGGGGGCGATCTCGGTGCGGTTGGGGTTGTTGGGGCCGGGGGTTTGTTCGCCGGGGATTAGTCAGGCGACCAGTATTTCGGTGGATTTGATTCCGGGGGAGATTCGGCGGTATCGGATTGGGTTGAATACTACGGGGTTGTATTTGTTGCAGGCGCCGGCGTTGAATCAGTGAGGGTTTGCTGGATTCATTAACGCGTGGGCTGAGTGTTCGGTTTCGCGCCTTACGCGATTACTCCGTAGGGTGTGCTGTGCGCACCAGCCTTTGCTTTTGGTTTGGTGGTTTCGTCATTACCGCGCGCGCTGAGCGTTTTGTTTCGCGCCTTACGCGCTTGCTCCGTAGGGTGTGCTGTGCGCACCAGCCTTTGCTTTTGGTTTGGTGGTTTCGTCATTACCGCGCGCGCTGAGCGTTTTGTTTCGCGCCTTACGCGCGAGTTTCTTTTTTCAGTCGCCAAAAAAGAAACCAAAAAGGCTTGCCCCTACCTTGGCCTTCCGCTGCGCTCCAGGTCCCCTCGCTGCGTCGTTGTTCCAGGGGTCGGCGTGCAGGGCCATCCATGGCCCCACGCCTGTCGCGGCTCCTGCCGCTCCACCCCCTGCTCAACGACTCCACTCGGCCTGCGCTAAAGGGGCGGGTAGATCACAAGCCAGATCAAGAGCGGATCAAGAGCTCGGGGGGCGGTATGTTTGTGCTTGACCTTCCCCGTAGGTCAAGGTTGATCCTCTAGTCGAATCCAGCGGAGAGCAGCCATGTCCACTTTTCAAGCGTTCGACTTGCCCATTCAAGGTATGACCTGTGCCGGTTGCGCTGTCCGTGTGGAGCGGGCGTTGCAGAAGGTGCCGGGGGTGCAGCAGGCGAGTGTGAATCTGGCCACTGAGTTGGCGCGGATCGAGGCTCCGGTAGGGGCTCTGCCACAGCTTGTTGAGGCGGTGGAGGGCGCTGGCTATAAGGTCGCCAGCCAACGCGTGGAGTTGGCTATCGGCGGTATGACCTGCGCTAGCTGCGCTGGCCGTATTGAGCGGGCGTTGGCGCCGGTGCCGGGGGTGCAAAGTGTCAGCGTTAATCTGGCTACTGAACGCGCGGTGTTGCAGGTGCTCGGCGGGGTGAAAACTGATGCGCTGTTGGCCGCGGTACAACACGCGGGGTACAGCGCCAGCCCCATTAGCGCCGCCCAGCCCCAGCAAGATCCGCAAGCCCGTTTGCAAAAGGAACGCTGGGCGGTGGCGCTGGCGTTGTTGTTATCGCTGCCGCTGCTCGCTCCGATGTTGTTGGAGTGGA
Organism: Pseudomonas sp.; assembly: GCF_037994325.1. Lineage (GTDB taxonomy): Bacteria > Pseudomonadota > Gammaproteobacteria > Pseudomonadales > Pseudomonadaceae > Aquipseudomonas. Next base: position 18,631 of record NZ_JBBNAH010000345.1, on the reverse strand, counting down.
CTGGTCTGCACTTGATGCTGCCGGCGTGGGTGCAATTTGCCTTGGCTACGCCGGTGCAATTTATCTTCGGTGCGCGGTTTTATGTGGCGGCGTACAAGGCGGTGCGCGCTGGTGCCGGCAATATGGATTTGCTTGTGGCCTTGGGCACCAGCGCCGCCTACGGGTTGAGCCTGTATCAATGGTGGGCGGCGCCCGCCGGTGCCATGCCCCATCTGTATTTTGAAGCCGCCGCCGTGGTGATCAGCCTGGTGCTGCTGGGGAAATACCTGGAAAGCCGCGCCAAGCGCCAGACTGCCAGCGCCATCCGTGCCCTTGAGGCGCTGCGCCCGGACACCGCTGTGCGCCTGCGGGGCGACGTGGAGGAAAGCGTGGCCATCAGCGCCATCGCGTTGGGTGATCTGATTGTGGTGAAACCGGGTGAACGTTTTGGCGTGGATGGCGAAGTGGTGGACGGCCAGAGCCATGCCGATGAGGCGCTGATTACCGGCGAGAGCCTGCCCCAGGCCAAGCAGCCGGGCGACCGGGTCACCACCGGCGCCATCAATGGTGAAGGCCGTTTGCTGGTGCGCACCTTGGCCTTGGGCGGCGAAACCGTGTTGGCGCGGATTATCCGCCTGGTGGAAGACGCCCAGGCGGCCAAGGCACCGATTCAAAAGCTGGTGGATCGGGTCAGCCAGGTGTTTGTGCCGGTGGTCATTGTCGCCGCCCTGCTTACCCTTTTCGGCTGGCTGCTGGCCGGCAGCGGCGTGGAAACCGCGCTGCTCAATGCCGTGGCGGTGTTGGTGATTGCCTGCCCGTGCGCCCTCGGTTTGGCCACGCCGACAGCGATCATGGCTGGCACCGGTGTGGCGGCCAAACACGGCATTCTGATCAAGGATGCGCAAGCGTTGGAGATCGCCCATAAGGTCAGTGTGGTGGCCTTTGATAAAACCGGCACGCTGACCTCTGGCAGCCCGCAGATCGTGCACGTGGCGGCCAGCGATGAGAGCGGCCTGCTGCGCCTGGCCGGCGCGCTGCAGCGGGGCAGCGAGCATCCGTTGGCCCAAGCAGTGCTCGACGCCTGCCAAACCCAGGCCCTGGATCTGCCCTCCGCCGCCGATGTACGTGCCCTGCCCGGCCGCGGTATTGCCGGTACGGTAGCTGGCCAACAGTTGGCCTTGGGTAATCGCCGCCTGCTGGATGAAAGCAGCCTGCCAGGCGAGCATTACCAGGCTCAAGCCCAAGCCTGGGAAGCCGAAGGGCGGACGTTGTCCTGGCTGTTGGAGTTGCAACCGACGCCGCAGGTGTTGGGCCTGCTGGCCTTTGGCGACAACCTCAAACCCGGCGCTGCCCAAGCCATCGCCGCGCTGCGTAAACGCCATATCACCTGCCACCTGATCAGCGGCGATAACCAGGGCAGCGCCCAGGCCGTCGGTACTGCGCTGGGCATCGACTCGGTACATGCGCAGGTACTGCCCGGGGATAAATCGGCACTGATCAATGGCCTGAAACAGCACGCAACCGTGGCCATGGTTGGCGACGGCATCAACGATGCTCCGGCGCTGGCGGCTGCCGATGTCGGTATCGCCATGGGTGGCGGCACCGATGTGGCCATGCAGGCGGCCGGGATTACCCTAATGCGCGGCGACCCACGCCTGGTGCCAGCCGCGCTGGACATCAGCCGACGCACGTATGCCAAGATCCGGCAAAATCTGTTCTGGGCCTTTATCTACAACCTGGTGGGCATTCCGCTGGCGGCCTTTGGCCTGCTCAATCCCATGCTGGCGGGTGCGGCCATGGCGCTGTCGAGCGTGAGCGTGGTGAGCAATGCACTGCTGCTCAAACGTTGGAAGCCGCCGTTTGAAACTGAGCAAAAGGAGAACGAGCAATGAACATTGGCCACGCGGCAAAACGCTCTGGCCTGAGCGCCAAGATGATTCGCTACTACGAGGCCATCGGCCTGCTGCAACAAGCGCACCGTAGCGAAGCCGGCTACCGCTTCTACCAGCCGCAAGACCTGCACACCCTGGCGTTTATCAAACGCTCGCGGGACCTCGGTTTTTCGTTGGAAGAAGTCGGCAAACTGCTCACCCTCTGGCAAGACCGCCAACGCGCCAGCGCCGATGTCAAAGCCCTGGCCCGCGAGCATATCGATGAGCTCAACCGCAAAATCGACGAACTCACCAGCCTGCGTGACACCCTGCAAGAGCTGGTACACACCTGCCACGGCGACGACCGCCCGGATTGCCCGATCTTGAAAGACCTGGAAAAAGGCTGCTGTGCCTAGGCGCTGAGTGCTTGCTCGGCGGGGCTGGGCCAAACACCCTAGGCGTTCATTTCGCTTTGAAACTCGTCGAGCATCGCCTGAATCATATCCAGCCGCTCCAACGGATCATCCACCGCCAGCAAGATGAGTTTTTGCGCCGGCTCAAACGGCAACAGGTAAGCCAGCTGGTAGCTCAAGCTCTGTTGCCCATTGGCGCCCATGCCCATGCCCAATTCTTCAACCATGCGGTGCTCAGCCAGCGCTTGCAGCAACACGGCCAGGTCGGCATGTTCGGGTAACAACGGCAGGTCAGCCGGCTCGTCGCACCATACGATTTCAGCGGTCATCAATTGGTCGCGTTGCACGTGCGCGCGTTTTACTTCGAAGCGCCGCCCGCCTTCTACGCGAATACCCAGCAGGCCGTTTTCGCGCTGTGTCCAGTCGCGAATCAGCGCCTCGCAGCCCACCGGCGAAAACCGGCTCGGGGCGTCGCCTACTTCTTCGCCTTCAATAATGCACATCACGCCAAAGCCTTCATTGCGCTTCATGCAGGCGCTGATCATGTCCAGATAACGCGCCTCGAAAATCTGCAGGTCGAGCACGCAGCCGGGAAACAACACCACATTCAAGGGGAACAGCGGCAGCATGGTTTTTCGCTCCTGGCTGGATGGATTCGTTAGGGCTGTGACAACCGATCAGCTAAAAAGCGCCACCACCAAGGGTAGCGCCACCGCCGTGCCGACGCCCATCAGGCTCATGGCCAGGGCGGCAAACGCGCCACATTCCTCACCCTCTTGCAACGCTCGCGAGGTGCCCACGGCATGCGCGGTCATGCCCATGGCCAGGCCCTGAGCAGCGGGATGGCGCACGCCAATGCGGCGCAGCAGTTCCGGGCCGAGGATGGCGCCGATAACACCGGTGATCAATACAAACACCGCCGCCAACGCGGCGATGCCGCCAATCTGGTCGGCTACCAACATGGCAATCGGTGAGGTCACCGACTTGGGCGCCATGCTCATCAGCATCACGTGGTCGGCGCCAAACCACCAGGCCAGCAGCACGCCCATGCCAGTGGCGACCACGCCGCCAAACAATAGGGTCAGCAAGGTTGGCCAGAGCAGTTGGCGAATACGTTTAAGGTTAAGAAACAGCGGCACGGCCAGGGCTACAGTGGCCGGGCCGAGAAAAATGGTCAGGGCTTTGGCGCTGTCTTTGTACTCGTCATAGCTAAGGCCACAGGCCAGCAATACGCCGATCACCGCCAACATCGAGACCAATACCGGCTGGAGGAAAAACCAGCGAGTTTTCTCGTACGCCGCCAGCGCCAGCTGATAGGCGCCGAGGGTTACGCCTACGCCAAACAACGGGTGATGAATAAGCGCCTGCCAGGCGCCGGCGAAATCAAACATCGTGCTCACCCCGCTTGCGTTGCTGGCGGTCGATGAGTTTTTGCATCAGCCAGCCAGCAAACAGCATCGACAGCAACACCGACAGCACCAGCGAACCGCCTACGGCCCAAAAGTCGGCGGCAATCGCCTTGGCGTACACCATCACACCCACGGCTGCCGGCACCAGCAGCAGCGGCAAATAACGCAGCAAGCTGGAGGAGGCTACAGAAATCGACTCAGCCACTTCGCCCTGCCAGATCAGATACGCCAGCAGCAGCACCAGACCAATAATCGGCCCCGGCAACATATGCAAAAACAGCACATTCAAGACTGTGCCAAGCAGTTGGAAAACCACCAACCAAGTCAGGCCACGTAACAGCATGGAGTTCTCCAATAACCGAGCGGGCGCAGCGCAGCCACCCGTGCAAAAGCGCGACGGTCATTATAAGCATGCTAAGCAAAGCGCCCCAACCGCAGCGGTGCGCCCGCTGTATGCACTGCCATTCGCACAAACGATTCAGGGTTGACCGACTTAAGTGCGCGTGATGATCTAGGGTCAATGGACGCGTTAAACAAAAACAAAACCTGTCTCCCAAGGAGGACATATGCCATTGGTACCCGTCGCTGACCTGCAATCCTACATCGGCAAAGAACTTGGCCACTCCGAGTGGCTGACCATCGACCAGAACCGCATCAACCAATTCGCCGAATGCACCGGCGATCATCAATTTATCCACGTCGACCCGGAAAAGGCGGCCAAGACCCCTTTCGGCACCACAATCGCCCACGGTTTTCTCTCGCTGTCGTTGATTCCGGTGCTGATGGAAAAAATCGCCCTGGCTCCTGAAGGGCTAAAAATGGCCGTCAACTACGGCCTTGATAGCGTGCGTTTTATCCAGCCGGTAAAGGTCAACTCGCGCGTGCGCGTATCGGCCAGCGTGATTGACGTGACCGAGAAAAACCCAGGGCAATGGCTGCTAAAAGCCAAAGTCACCCTGGAAATCGAAGGTCAGGCCAAACCGGCGTATATCGCTGAATCGCTGAGTTTGTACTTCGTCTGAGGTACTAACTTCCCACAAACAAATAGGGCGCTCAGGCGCCCTATTTGTTTGTGGGGTGTGCGGTGCGCATAGCACACCCGAGCAGAGCAAAAGCCCAGCAGCCCGTCACACGAAACCAGCCACCTTTGCGGCATACTCTGGCCACAGTTCCCAACACGGACGTTGCGCCATGCCCCGTCTCCTCCTCCTCGCTCCCCTGGCCTTGGCCGTGCTGTTGACGGCCTGCGGCAAAGGCGAACCCATCACCCCAGCGAATGCCATCCTCCCCGATGGCGGCCGTTACCGCGGCGAAGTCATCGACGGTCTATTGCAAGGCAAAGGCCGGATCGACTACCCCAACGGCAGTTGGTACGCCGGCGAATTCAAAGACGGCATGATGCAGGGCCAAGGCGAGTTGCAGCACGCCGACGGCACCCACTACATCGGTGAGTTTATGGCCGGCGACTTTGCCGGCCAGGGCAAGCTGACCTACAGCGAAGGCAGCAGCTACGAGGGCGGCTTTAAAGCGGGGGTCAAGGACGGCGTCGGCAGCTTGAAAATCAAAGGTGGCGATACCTACCAGGGCGAGTTCAAAAACGACCTCTACCATGGCATCGGCAAACTAACGCGCACCGACGACAGCGGCTTTGCAGGCAGCTTTAGCAAGGGCGAGCCCGAGGGCTTCGGCACCACTACTGACGAGCGCGGCAATCAGCTAGGTGGCACCTTTAAAAACGGCAAGCTCAACGGTGAAGGCACGTTTAAAGATAGCGAAGGCGCCAGCTACACCGGCGGTTTCAAAAACTCGATGTTCGATGGCAAAGGCCGTTACGAAACCGCCGACGGTGATAGCTGGATCGGCACCTTTAGCCAAGGCGGCCTCAGCGGTAAAGGCGAGGTAAAAGATGCCGAAGGCAACCATTACATCGGCCAATTCAAGCAATGGCGCTATAACGGCGAGGGCGTGCTCAACCTGGCGGATGGCAGCCGCTACAGCGGCCACTTTGCCCACAACCGCTATGACGGCAGCGGCACCCTGACCCTGGCCGACGGCACCACGCAAAGTGGCACCTGGAAAGCCGGCACCCTGGTCCGCGACGCCCAAGGAAATGCCCTGCCCGACCCACTGGAAGTCGGCCTACTAGAGCAAGGCAAACTCCTCGACAGCGCCTTGGCCGCCGTTCCCCAATCAACTCCCGCCGTTGAGCTCTATAGCCTGACCCTGGCCGGTGACGGCAACCAAAGCGTGTTTCTGCGCGAGGCCGATTTCGTTAACAAATTACTTAGCGAACGTTTCAGCGCCCACGGCCAGATCACCTTGGTCAACCACCGCGACCATATGCTCGACCGCCCCCTGGCCACCCGGGAAAACCTGCGCCGCGCCGTTAAAACCCTGGCCGAACGATCGGGGCCGGAGGACATGGTATTTGTCTACCTTACTAGCCACGGCTCACGCGACCACCAATTGAGCCTGGTCCAGCCCGGCTTGCAGTTGAGCAATATGCCCGCCAGCGAATTGGCGGAACTGCTTTTGCCACTAAAGAGTCATTACAAAGTGATAGTGGTGTCGGCATGCTTTGCTGGTGGTTTTATCCCTGAACTCAAGGATGACAAGACCCTGGTGATGGCCGCCGCGCGCAGCGACCGAACCTCGTTCGGCTGCTCTGACGAGGCCGATTTCACCTACTTCGGGCGCGCGCTGTTCGCCGAAGCATTAAGCGCTACCGATGACCTCGAACGCGCCTTCGAGCAAGCTAAAGCCAGCGTGGCCAAACGCGAGAAGGAAGACGACTTCGAACCATCGGAGCCACAAATCTGGGCGCCCAAGGGCGTACTCACGCAGTGGCGCAAATTGCGCGAAGGCCAGGCTAAACAAGCGTTGACGGCTAATGCCACAAACAAAGCCAGCGGCACCAACTAGACTGAGGGTGTTGGTACTCAGGAGGGACGACAGCCATGTATTTGACCCCGCAAAATATCCTGCTCACCGGCGCCACCGGCCTGACCGGCGAACACTTGCTCGACCGTCTGCTCAGCGAGCCGACCGTACAGCGCGTGTTGGCCCCCACGCGCCGCGCGCTGGCCGAACACACCCACCTGGACAACCCGCAGGGCGACCTGCTGACCCTGTTGCCGACCCTGGAAGGCAAACAGGACATCGCCTTCTGCTGCCTGGGCACCACGATTAAACAAGCCGGCTCGCAGGAAGCGTTTCGCGCGGTGGATTACGACATGGTGCTGGCCGTCAGCCAGCGCGCGCGCGATCTCGGCGCGCGACATTTCTTATTGATCAGTGCGATGGGCGCCAACCCCAAATCATCCGTTTTCTACAACCGGGTAAAAGGCGAAGTGGAACAGGCACTGATTGCGCAAAACTGGCCACAGCTGACCATTGCCCGCCCCTCGCTGCTGATTGGTGATCGGGTAGAACCGCGCCTGGGCGAACGCCTGATGGCGCCGATCATGCGCTGGATTCCAGGCAAGTACCGCGGCATTCCGGCGTGCACATTGGCCCGGGCGTTGTGGCGCTTGGCACTGGAAGAAGGCGAAGGCGTGCGCATTGTTGAATCGGACGAATTGCGCCGCCTCGGACGCTGATACCATCGCCACCATTCCCCTTGCCGAGCGGACCTTAGCGACCAGCTAGGGCCGCTGGTTTTTATCCGTAAGAGAGCCGTTATGACCACCACCCTGCTCACCGTCCTGCAAACCGCCGATATGCTGGAAATCAACGGCCTGTATGCCTGGCAATTCGAACTGCACAGCGACCCGGCGCACACCGGCCCGGCGCTGCGCATCGAATGCATGGACGGCCGCGACCTGCGTAAATGGCAGTTCAGCCTGGAGCAGATTGCTGCGGCGCAGCACAACGTCGCCACCGATAGCTGGGCGATCAGCGACGACAAAGCCACTCACGAACTCAAAGCGTTGGCGGGTATTAACGCCGGCAACGACGATGACACCCCGGACGACGACGTCGCCGATCTATAAGGTGTGCTGGCAGGGTAAACAGCTCGGTGCGCACAGCACACCCTACGGAGTCCGCCTGTAACCGAGAATTTATGCATGGGCTTCTACGACCGCCATATTCTCCCGCACCTGATTGACCTCGCCTGTGGCATGGGTGCGGTGATGAAAGCGCGTGCGCAGATCGTGCCGCAGGCCCAGGGCCGGGTGCTGGAAATCGGTATTGGTAGCGGCCTTAACCTGGCGTTCTACGACCCGGCCAAGGTGCAGCAGATTGTTGGCGTTGACCCGTCCGCCGATATGCAAGCACTAGCCCGCGAGCGTGCGGCGAAGATCAGCATTCCAGTGGAAATGATTGCCCTGGAGCTAGGGCAAATACAGGCGCCCGCCGCCAGTTTTGACAGCATCGTCTGCACCTTTACCCTGTGCACCATTGCTGATGCGGTGGCCGCGCTCAAAGAAATGCGCCGGGTGCTAAAACCGGCTGGGCGCTTGTGGTTTTGTGAACATGGCATGTCCCCGGATCTGCCCGTGTTGCGCTGGCAAAACCGGCTGACGCCGATCTGGAAACCGCTGGCCGGCGGCTGCCATTTAAACCGCGATATTCCCCAGTTGATTACCGAGGGCGGGTTCAAGATTGGCGAGTTGCAGACTCGCTATTTGAAAGGGCCCAAACCGATGACCTATGTGTACTCGGGCTGGGCCGAGTAACGACCCAGCCTACAGGCCGCCGCTGACGCCCAAACTAAACCCCAACGCCGCCGCCAACGACAGTGGCAGCAACAAGGTGTCCAGCAACGCGCTGGCGGGTAAATCCAACCCCGCGTACTTCGGCGCCTCAGCACCAAACCGGTCCAGCGGACAACAGCCGCCGTTCAGGCTGTACCAATCCAGCCGCGTGCCGGCATACACCACCGGCGCTCCCGGCTTGGCCGCGTTCAGAGTACGGCTGGTGGCGCAACCCGCTAGCTGCGCGGCGAGCAGCACCAGCAACACGGCAGTGGGCTTACTCATTGCTGCTCAGGTGATGCTCACCCCAGCGCGGCAACATGTCTTGTGGAATGCCCAGCACATTAAGGATGCGTGCGACGACAAAGTCGATCAGGTCGTCGATGGTTTGCGGCTGGTGATAAAAGCCGGGCGCTGCCGGCAAAATCACCGCGCCGAGGTTGGAGAGCTTGAGCATATTTTCCAGATGGATGCTGGAAAACGGTGCCTCACGCGGCACCAGAATCAGCTGCCGACGTTCTTTCAGCGCCACATCGGCGGCACGCTCGATCAGGTTATTGCAAGCGCCCGTGGCAATCGCCGACAACGTGCCGGTGGAACACGGCACCACCACCATCGCCCCCGGCGCACCGGAGCCCGAGGCCGCTGGGGCCATCCAGTCCTCTTTGCCGTATACGCGAATTTGCCCTGGGGCAGCGCCGGTGTATTCGGTGAGAAACAGCTGCATAGACTGCGGTTTGGCCGGCAGGCTGACGTCGGTTTCGGTGGCCATTACCAACTGCGCCGCCTTGGAAATCAGAAAGTGCACCTCGCGCTCTTCCTGCACCAGACAGTCGAGCAGGCGCAGGCCGTATTGCGCGCCGGAAGCACCGGTCATGGCCAGGGTGACGCGTTCGGGTCCGCTCATCATTTAGGCCTCCAACGCCGCAGCGAGTTTGCCGTGCAAGCCGCCAAAACCGCCATTGCTCATGACCACCACCTGGGTGCCGGGTGTGGCCTGGGCTTTTACCGCGGCAATGATGGCTTCCAATGAATCGCACACCTGCGAGGGCACCGTGCAGCTGGCGGTGGTGGCGGCCAAGTCCCAACCGAGGTTAGGCGGCGCAAACCAGTACACCTGGTCGGCCTGGGTAACCGAATCCGGCAACCCATCACGGTGCGCGCCGAGCTTCATCGAGTTGGAGCGCGGTTCGATAATGGCGATCACCTGGGCATCGCCCACACGCTTGCGCAGCCCGTCGAGGGTGGTGGCAATGGCGGTGGGGTGGTGGGCGAAGTCGTCGTAGATGGTGACGCCCTTGACTTCAGCGACCTTCTCCATGCGCCGCTTTACGTTCTTGAACGCACTCAAGGCTTCCACGCCCTGGGCCGGCACCACGCCCACATGGCGGGCAGCGGCCAAACAAACCAAGGCGTTGGCGACGTTGTGCTGGCCGGTCAGCGGCCAATCGACCACGCCCTGCGCTACACCTTCAAAGCTCACTTCAAATTTAGAGCCGTCTTCACTCAGCAACCTGGCTTGCCACTGCGCGCCGGGGCCGCTGGTTTGCACCGGGGTCCAGCAGCCCATCTCGATCACCCGCTTAAGCGCGGTTTCCGCCGCCGGGTAAATCACTAAACCTTCGCTGGGGATGGTGCGCACCAGGTGGTGGAACTGGCGCTCGATGGCGGCCAGGTCGGGGAAGATATCGGCGTGGTCGAATTCGAGGTTATTTAGAATCGCCGTGCGTGGGCGGTAGTGGACGAACTTGGAGCGCTTGTCGAAAAAGGCGCTGTCGTACTCATCGGCCTCAACCACAAAAAACGGCGTACCGCCCAAGCGCGCCGATACGGCGAAATTCTGCGGCACACCGCCAATCAAAAAGCCCGGGCTCATGCCGGCATGCTCCAACACCCAAGCCAGCATGCTGCTGGTGGTGGTTTTGCCATGGGTACCAGCAACGGCCAACACCCAGCGGCCCTGTAACACATGGTCGGCCAACCACTGCGGACCCGACACATACGGCAGGCCCTTGTTCAGCACGTACTCCACCGCGGGGTTGCCACGGGACAACGCATTGCCGACCACCACCAGATCGGGGGCGGGGTCCAGGTGCGCCGGGTCGTAGCCTTGCATAAGCTCAATGCCCTGGGCTTGCAGTTGAGTGCTCATGGGCGGGTAAACGTTGGCGTCCGAACCGGTCACCCGGTGGCCCAACTCTTTGGCCAGCACCGCCAGCGAGCCCATAAACGTGCCGCAGATACCCAGAACATGAATATGCATAAACAACCTCAGACCAGCGAAACAAACAGGCCGGCAGGTTACCGCAGGCCGGGCACGGCGGGTAGTGATGGCTCGGGGCGGTGGGCGACGTTACCGGCAATATTCTGGGTCCCCGCCTGCACGGGGACGACGGACGTTTGCACCGTCATTCCCGCACAGGCGACGGTCCGACGACTCGGGTTCCAGAGTCGCTAAGCGAGGGCAGGTTACGGCCGCTCGATCCCGTGCTTATGCAACTTGCGGTACAGCGTGTTGCGACTAACCCCCAACTGCTCGGCCGTGCGGCTCATATGCCAGTGCTGTTGTTCCAGGATCGCCAGCAAGGTGCTGCGTTCGGCGGCATCCAGCGGCTGCTCGACCAGGGGCGTCGACACGCGCTTGGGTTGGCGGATCTCGGCCGGTAGGTCGCGCAGGCTGATGCGTTCGCCCTCGCATAACGCTGCCAAGGTACGCAGCACATTGCGCAACTGGCGCACGTTGCCGGGCCAGGCGAAGTCGAGCAGCGCGTGCCGCGCGTCCGCATCCAGGCGCAAGGTCTGGCCCTGGCTCTCCGCAGCGAATAGATGTTGCAGCAACTGCTCGCGGTCGCTGCGTTCGCGCAACGGCGGCAAGGCCAATACCAGACCGTTGAGGCGGTAGTACAGGTCTTCGCGAAAGCTGCCGTTGGCCACGTGTTCATTCAGGTCACGATGGGTGGCGCTGATCACTCGCACATTCACCGCTTGCGCGCTGCCACCGATGGGTACCACTTGGCGCTCTTCCAGCACACGCAGCAAACGGGTTTGCAAGGCCAGCGGCATATCGCCGATTTCATCAAGAAACAACGTGCCGCCATCGGCCTGTTGCAGCTTGCCTTGCATGCCTTCTTTGCGCGCGCCGGTAAAGCTGCCGCCGCGATAACCGAACAGCTCGCTTTCGATCAGGCTTTCCGGAATCGCCGCGCAGTTCAGCGCGACAAAGGCATGGGCCGCGCGCGAGCTGGCCTGATGGATGGCCTTGGCAAAGGCTTCCTTGCCGGTACCAGTTTCGCCGTTGATCAGCAGCGGCACATCCCGTTCAAACACCCGCAACGCCCGGCGAAACTCGCTTTGCAGGGCGACGTCGCCGAGGCACAGGCTGGCGGGAATATCGCTGGGCGCTTGTTTACTAACCAGGCGGCTGACCGGCTGCGGCTGGCTGCGCGCCACACCCCGCAGTTGGGCAAACAAGGCGCGGCCGTTATGGGTGCGCAGCGGCCAACTGCTGGCCAGTCCGGAACGACCAAACAGCTCATCCAAACGGCAATCGAAAAACGCTTCCAGCGGTTGGCCGATCAGGCTGCTGCGATTGGCGCCCAGGAGGTTCATGGCGCTTTGGTTGACCGCGCTGATCCGCCCCTCGCCATCAAAGGCCAGCAGGCCTTCGCTAAATAGGCCAACGTATTCGGCTTGCAGGTGAAAGCGCAGCAAGCCGTGGCCTTCAAAGCGGCGCAGGAAGTAGCAGCTTTCGATCATCTTCGCCGACAGGTTAACCAGCGCCATGGTGTGAAACTGGCTTTGCCGGGAAACGTCCTGGCGCGCCGAAGACACATCCAGCACCGCGAGCAGGTCGCCCTGGCAGTCGAACACCGGGCTGGCCGAGCAGGTAAGCCCGGTATGCCGGCCACGGAAGTGCTCTTCCTGGTGAATGGTCAGCGCCTGGCGTTCCACCAGGCAGGTGCCGATGCCATTGGTGCCCTCGCAGGCCTCACTCCAATCGGCGCCCAACCACAGGCCGGCGCGCTCAAAGGTTTTGCGCTCGGCATTGGCCGTCACGCTATTAAGAATGACCCCGCGGGCGTCGGTAAGCAGCACCGCATGGCCAGTGCCAGCCAGTTGCTGATACAGGCTGGTCATTTCGCCGCTGGCGATTTCCAGTACCTGTTGCAGCTGCTCGCGGCGCTCCAGCACGCGGGCATGTTCGAGCACGGTGGGCGCTATGGTTTGCCCGGGGTCGAGGTGATAGTCCTGCAGGCAGCGCAGCCAGGAACGGGCGATAGAAGGATCCGCAGCCGGGCCATCGGCTTGCGCCTTGCCCTGGGCCAACGTCATTACCTGCTGGGTATGACGGTTGAAATGACTCTGCATTGTTATTGTTCTCCGCAGTGTTGCCCGGCTGCACGTCACGGGGTGAGCGGGCCGCGCTGAGCATAGCGTGCCGCCAGCGCCAGGGCTGTACCAAGAGTGGGACAAACTGTCACCTGCTCTGTTGCATAACCGCCCATCAGTTGCCCAATGGCGCCAAGCCGCCACCGCCAATCCCCCGCCACCCGTGGCTTTGCGTTTTTCCCCCGGCGTGGCGCAGGCCTTGCTCTACGCTTAACCCAGCGCAATTGCGCCGACTCCCTACAAGCACAACAGCCAGGAGAACTTCACCATGCAATACGCACATCCGGGCACCAGCGGCGCCATCGTTTCGTTCAAAAGCCGCTACGGCAACTACATCAACGGTGAGTTCGTGGCCCCGGTAAAAGGCCAGTACTTCACCAATACCTCGCCAGTCAATGGCAAAGCCATCGCCGAATTCCCCCGCTCCACTGCCGAAGATATCGACAAAGCCCTCGACGCCGCCCATGCCGCCAGCGATGCCTGGGGCAAAACCTCGGCGCAGGACCGCTCCTTAGTGCTGCTGAAAATCGCCGACCGCATTGAAGCCAATCTGGAGCTGCTGGCCGTTACCGAAACCTGGGATAACGGCAAGGCCGTACGCGAAACCCTTAACGCCGACATCCCCTTGGCGGCCGACCACTTCCGCTACTTCGCCGGCTGCATCCGCGCCCAGGAAGGCAGCGCTTCGGAGATCACCGAACACACGGTGGCGTACCACATCCTTGAGCCGCTGGGCGTGGTCGGGCAGATCATTCCGTGGAACTTCCCACTGTTGATGGCCGCGTGGAAACTGGCGCCAGCACTGGCTGCCGGCAACTGCGTGGTACTTAAACCGGCCGAGCAAACCCCGCTGGGCATCGCGGTGCTCATGGAGCTGATTGGCGACCTGCTGCCGCCGGGCGTGCTCAATGTGGTGCAAGGCTTTGGCAAGGAAGCCGGCGAGGCGCTGGCCACCAGCAAACGTATCGCCAAAATCGCTTTTACCGGCTCGACCCCGGTAGGCTCGCACATTATGAAATGTGCCGCCGAGAACATTATTCCCAGCACCGTGGAGCTGGGCGGCAAGTCGCCGAATATCTTCTTTGAAGACATCATGCAGGCCGAGCCGAGCTTTATTGAAAAGGCCGCCGAGGGCCTGGTGCTGGCATTCTTTAACCAGGGCGAAGTGTGCACCTGCCCATCGCGGGCGTTGGTGCAGGAGTCAATCTATCCGGCGTTTATGGCCGAGGTGATGAAGAAAATCACCCAGATCAAACGCGGCGATCCGCTGGATACCGACACCATGGTCGGCGCTCAGGCCAGCGAGCAGCAGTTCGACAAAATCCTTTCCTACCTGGAAATCGCCAAAGGCGAAGGCGCAGAGCTGCTGACTGGCGGCAAGGTGGAGCAATTGTCCGGTGACCTCTCCACCGGCTATTACATCCAGCCGACCCTGCTTAAGGGCAATAACAAGATGCGTGTGTTCCAGGAAGAGATCTTTGGCCCGGTGGTAAGCGTCACCACCTTTAAGGACGAAGCCGAGGCGCTGGCGATTGCCAACGACACCGAGTTTGGCTTGGGTGCTGGCTTGTGGACCCGGGATATCAACCGTGCGTACCGGGTGGGTCGGGCAATTAAAGCAGGCCGTGTGTGGACCAACTGCTATCACCTGTACCCGGCGCATGCGGCGTTTGGTGGGTACAAGAAGTCGGGCGTGGGGCGCGAGACGCACAAGATGATGCTGGATCATTACCAGCAGACGAAAAACTTGCTGGTGAGTTACGACATTAATCCACTCGGCTTCTTCTAAATCGCTTAAAAGCCCCTCACCCCAACCCTCTCCCGTAAACGGGAGAGGGGGCCTGATCGGTTCTCCCGTAGATCGCGGTTTGGCTCCCCTCTCCCGCTTGCGGGAGAGGGGCTGGGGGTGAGGGCGCTTCATACGCACCATTGCGTACCTCACTGAATCGCTTGGTGCGCACAGCACACCCTACGGGGATCGGCGACTTACCAGTCACTTTTACCCGCGCACCAAAAACGACCCACATCCCACCAATCGCGACCTTTTCCCAACCCTTCGCAACATTTTGTTGCCACTGGCATGGCCGTTGCGTGAAGGCACCTGTCTTTCTGATCTGTTCAACACTCAGGGCGGGTAAATCAATGACTACAACAACACAACTCAAACCCACGCTTGGCACCCTGCATTTATGGGGGATTGCCGTTGGCCTGGTGATTTCTGGCGAGTACTTTGGCTGGAGCTACGGTTGGGGCACCGCTGGCACGCTGGGCTTTCTGGTCACCGCCTTGATGGTGGCGGCGATGTACACCTGCTTTATCTTCAGTTTCACCGAACTGACCACCGCCATTCCCCATGCGGGCGGCCCGTTCGCCTATAGCCGTCGCGCCTTTGGTGAAAAGGCCGGGTTGATTGCTGGCCTGGCAACCTTGATCGAGTTTGTATTTGCGCCACCGGCCATTGCGATGGCCATCGGTGCTTACCTGAATGTGCAGTTTCCGAGCCTGGATCCTAAACACGCCGCCGTCGGTGCGTACTTTGTGTTTATGACCCTGAACATTCTCGGCGTGCGCATTGCCGCCACCTTTGAGTTGGTGGTGACCGTGCTGGCGGTAGCCGAGCTGCTGGTGTTTATGGGCGTGGTGGCACCGGGCTTTAGCTTCAGCAACTTCGTGTTGAACGGCTGGTCGGGCGCTAACGAATTCACCTCGGCGTCGATCTCCGGCATCTTCGCGGCCATTCCGTTTGCCATCTGGTTTTTCCTGGCTATCGAAGGCGCCGCCATGGCTGCCGAAGAAGCCAAAGACCCGAAACGCACCATTCCCAAGGCCTATATCAGCGGCATTCTGACCCTGGTGTTCCTGGCTGTTGGCGTGATGATCATGGCCGGCGGCGTAGGCGATTGGACCAAGCTGTCGGGCATCAACGACCCACTGCCACAGGCAATGAAAACCGTGGTTGGGGAAAACTCCGGCTGGATGCATATGCTGGTGTGGATCGGCCTGTTCGGTCTGGTGGCCAGTTTCCACGGCATCATCCTGGGCTACAGCCGGCAGTTCTTTGCCTTGGCCCGCGCCGGCTACCTGCCTAAAGGCCTGGCCAAGCTGTCGCGTTTCCAGACCCCGCACCGCGCGATTATCGCTGGTGGCCTGGTGGGCATCGCCGCCATCTACTCGGACGGCTTGATCAACCTGCAGGGCATGAGCCTGACCGCTGCCATGATCACCATGTCGGTATTCGGCGCCATCGTCATGTACATCATCAGCATGCTTAGCCTGTTCAAACTGCGCAAAACCGAGCCGAACCTGGAGCGCACCTTCCGCGCCCCTGGCTACCCAATCGTGCCGGGTATTGCCTTGGCCTTGGCGGTGGTTTGCCTGGTGGCCATGGCGTACTTCAACACCGTGATTGGCCTGATCTTCCTGGGCTTTATGGCGATAGGCTTTGTGTACTTCCAACTGACCGCCAGCCAACGTGCCAGTGCACCGGCTGATGCGATGTTGACTGGCGTTTAACTGCCGCTCACTGTCCCGTAGGGTGTGCTATGCGCACCATCGCGCAACCCCAGCAAGCGCTGTGGTGCGCACGGCACACCCTACAAGAGCAACTCGCGTTTACCTGGGCCCGCAATGCGGGCTCAGCTTTTGTAGAACTTATTTGCGATGGTGCTGGACTAGACTGCGTTAGCCCCATCGCAAATGGGCTCTTGGAGCCAACAGAGGAGTGCCTATGGCCCGTTTTTCTCACTCGGTAGGCAGCGAAACCTACCGCTTCGACAGCCTCAAAGAAGTGATGGCCAAGGCCAGCCCTGCCCGCTCCGGCGACTACCTGGCCGAGGTCGCCGCCAGCAACGACGGTGAGCGCGTGGCCGCGCAAATGGCCCTGGCCGATATTCCCCTCAAGCATTTTCTTGATGAGGCACTGATTCCCTATGAGCAGGACGAAGTCACCCGCCTGATCATCGACACCCATAACGCCGACGCCTTTGCCCCGGTCAGTCACCTGACGGTTGGCGGCTTTCGTGACTGGCTGCTCAGTGATCATGCCCATGAGGCCAGCCTGCGCGCCCTGGCGCCGGGGCTAACGCCGGAGATGGCAGCGGCGGTTTCTAAAATTATGCGCGTGCAGGACTTGGTGTTGGTGGCGCAGAAGATTCGCGTGATCACCCAGTTCCGCGGCACCTTGGGTTTGCAGGGGCGGCTGTCGACCCGCCTGCAACCCAACCACCCCACCGATGAGCCAGCCGGCATTGCCGCGAGCATTCTCGACGGCCTGCTGTACGGCAATGGCGATGCCATGATCGGCATCAACCCGGCCACCGACAGCATTGCCTCGATCTGCGCCATGCTGGAAATGCTCGACGCGATTATTCAGCGCTACGAAATTCCCACCCAGGCCTGCGTGCTCACCCACGTCACCACTTCGATTGCCGCCATTGAGCGCGGCGTGCCGCTGGACTTGGTATTCCAATCCATCGCCGGCACCGAAGCGGCCAACGCCAGCTTTGGTATCAGCCTGAAGGTGCTGCAAGAAGGCTACGAAGCCGGGCTGAGCCTTAAGCGCGGCACCTTGGGCAATAACCTGATGTACTTCGAAACCGGCCAGGGCAGCGCACTGTCGGCCAACGCCCACCATGGCGTCGACCAGCAAACCTGCGAAGCGCGCGCCTATGCAGTGGCGCGGCATTTCAAACCGTTTTTGGTCAATACCGTGGTGGGCTTTATCGGCCCCGAGTACCTGTACAACGGTAAACAGATTATTCGCGCCGGCCTGGAAGACCACTTCTGCGGCAAGCTCTTGGGCGTGCCGATGGGCTGCGATATTTGCTACACCAACCACGCCGAAGCCGACCAGGACGATATGGACATGCTCCTTACCCTGCTCGGCGTGGCGGGCATCAACTTCATCATGGGCATCCCCGGCTCCGACGACATCATGCTCAACTACCAAACCACTTCGTTCCACGACGCCCTGTATGCCCGGCAAACCCTCGGCCTGCGCCCGGCGCCGGAGTTTGAAGCGTGGTTGCAGCGCATGGGCATCTTTACCCAGGCCGATGGCCGGGTACGGTTTGGCGAGCAGTTGCCGCCGGCATTCAGGCAGGCGCTGGCGCAGCTGAGTTAAGCGCCGCCCCTGGTAGGGTGTGCCGTGCGCACCCATACGGTCATCGTTTAAGGACCCGCAATGGACACTGATGCAAGCACCACCACCGGCATCACCGGCAGCACTGACAATCCCTGGCAGGAGCTGCGCCGCCTGACGCCTGCGCGCATTGCCCTGGGCCGCGCTGGCACCAGCCTGCCGACCAACGCCCAGCTCGATTTCCAATACGCCCACGCCCAAGCCCGCGATGCGGTGCACTTGCCGTTCGATCACGCCGCCCTTAGCGCGCAACTGGCCGAACGCGGCCGCCCTAGCCTGCTGCTGCACAGCGCCGCCACTGACCGCCATAGTTACCTGCAACGCCCGGACTTGGGCCGCAAGCTCAGCGCCGAATCCGCGCAAACCTTACGCGATTACGCCCAGGCCAATCCGGGTGGCATCGACCTGGCCATCGTCATTGCCGACGGCCTCTCGGCCCTGGCCGTGCATCGCCATAGCCTGCCCTTCTTGCAACGCTTGGAGGAACAGGCTGCTGCTGACAACTGGAGCCTGTCGCCGGTGATTTTGGTGGAACAAGGCCGCGTTGCCGTGGCCGATGAAGTGGGCGAACTGCTCGGTGCGAAAATGGTGGTGATCCTGATCGGTGAGCGCCCAGGCCTCAGTTCGCCCGATAGCCTGGGCCTGTATTTCACCTATGCACCCAAGGTTGGCCTGACCGACGCCTACCGTAACTGCATCTCCAATGTACGCCTCGAAGGCCTGAGTTATGGCA
>NZ_JBBNAH010000344.1:0-4493 GCF_037994325.1 Pseudomonas sp. | reverse complement strand
TTGCACGTCCGTGTTTTCCAGACGATTGAATTGGGCGCGAAACTCCCTGGCGCCCGGCAGGGTGGCGAGGTACCAGCCGACGTGTTTGCGCGCAATTCGCGGGCCCATCACGTCGCCATAGAAACTGTGCAGTTCCACCAGATGCTCTAGCAGAATGCGTTCCACCTCATACAACGTTGGCGCTGGCAGATACGTGCCAGTGCGCAAGTAATGCTCGATCTCGCGAAAGATCCACGGCCGGCCCTGAGCAGCACGACCAATCAACAAACCGTCGACCCCGGTGCTATCTAGCACCTGCCGGGCTTTTTCTGGCGAGGTGATATCGCCATTGGCAAACACCGGAATCGACACCGCCTGCTTGATCGCGGCGATGGTCTCGTACTCGGCGTCACCGGTGTACAAATCGGCCCGGGTGCGACCATGAACGGCGAGGGCGGTGATGCCACTTTCTTCGGCAATACGCGCAACGGTGATGCCGTTTTTGTTATCGCGGTCCCAACCGGTGCGAATTTTCAGGGTGACCGGTACATCTACTGCAGCCACCACCGCCTGCAAAATCGCACTGACCAGCGCTTCGTCTTTTAGCAGCGCAGAACCAGCTGCCTTGTTGCACACCTTCTTGGCTGGGCAACCCATATTGATGTCGATAATTTGCGCGCCCAGTTCCACATTTGCCCGCGCGGCATCGGCCAGCATCTGCGGGTCACCACCGGCGATCTGCACCGAGCGTGGCTCGGGGTCACCGGCATGGAGCAAACGCAAACTGGATTTGCGCGTGTTCCACAAGCTCATGTCGCTGGTCACCATTTCCGATACCACCATGCCTGCCCCTAAGCGCCGGCAGAGCTGGCGAAATGGGCGATCAGTGACACCCGCCATCGGGGCGAGGATCAACTGATTGGGCAATGTGTATGGACCGATGCGTACCGCCGACATGGGGCTTCCCTGCTGAGAAAGGCGGATCTGAGAGTGCGAAAAAGGGTGGGCATGATACCCGCTCTGGATGACTGGATAAAGGCTGTTTTGGATAAATTATGAACAGTTTTAACCGGTCAGAACGTCGCAGTCCACGCGCCGAAATGGCAAAAATGCCGTGGCGAAAATCACTCGGGCGAGTGAAAACTCAGGCTGTAATTCACGGCTTTATTGCCCGGGTCGAGGATGTCCAGGGAGATATGGATCGGCGTTTGCGGTGGCATTTCGGCCTGGCCTGCCAACTCGCCAGCCAGGTATTCGCTAGGCTTGAAGCGACGACTGGCAAGTAGTTGGCCATTGAGGTCGGCAAAGCGGATTTCCAGCAGTGGGAAGGGCTGAGCAAAGGTCGCGCGGTTGTAGATGATGGCATCGACTACCAGTGCGCCATTGAAGTCCGGGTGGCTGCGCACCACCAGGTTGCTGCTCTTGATCAGGCTGATCTCGACCTTGGAGGGCAGGCTGCAACCGATGTTCGGGCACAGCTCTTCAAACCAGGGGCGGTATTGGTCTTGCCGGGCCAATTCGTCGAAGTGGTACGCCACGTACTGGGTCACCAATGCCGCGGCGCCGATCAGGTTCAGCAGGCCCCAACCGATCCAGCGGCCCCAGGGTTTGCGTTGTTCTTGCCAGTCCAATTGCAGCGGATCATCGGCGAGATGAAACAGGCTGTCATCACGCAGCGCCGGTTCAGCGCGGCCAGGTTTGTTGAGGTCTTTGACGGCGGAGAAATTGTCGCGCTCGTGCTCGTGCTGATCCTCATCATCGTCGTGCGCGGGGTGATCGTGGTCGCGGTCGGCGCTGAGCTTAAAGGCTGGCTCAAGATCGTCTTCACTATCGTCGATACGGCCGCTGCCCAGTTTCGGTTCGTTGTCGGCCGGCAGCGGTTCGCTGATAGCAGGTGCGGCTGGCTCCGGGCGCGGACGAAACACCGGAGGCGGCGGTGCCACACTCGGTGCGGGTGCCGGAATGCCATCGTTACTGGTTTTTGGCGCGGTCTCTTTTTTCAGCAGCGCTTCGGCCCAGGCTTCGTCATGGCGATCGTCAATGCGATCAGGCCCTTTGAGGAAGTCATCTTTGGCCGTCATGGCAGGGGCCAGCGATAAAAACTCCTGCGACAGTTGCAGCTCTTGCTGTTCCAGCTTGGCCAGTTCTTCGTCCAGGCTGTCGAGGTCGAGGTCGTCGTGAATCCACAGGGTTTCGCTGGTGGCCTTGCCTGCTGTTGGAATAGCCGCAGCGGGTGCGGCGGGTTTTGCAGCAGGGGCGGGCGGCGGCACGGCGGCGGCTAGCGGTTTTGCCGGCGCGCTTGGCGCTGGAGCAGGTGCCTTGGGCTGCAATGGGTGTTCATCAAGAATCTGCTGCGCGGCATTGAATACATGCAAGCAGGCTCCGCAACGCACTTGGCCATGGGCGGCACCCAGCTGCGTACTGCTTACGCGAAAGCTGGTGCGGCAATGTGGGCATTGGGTGACGAAGCTGGCGGTCATGCAGTATTCCGGGGGGTGCGCAAATCGAACAGGGGCTAGTCTAACTCAAGGCTGGCGCCAGGTGCGCCTTAGCGGCGGCGGCCACTGATACGTACCCAGCCGTCTTTTTCAGCGGTAGGGTCGAGTTCAAACGCATCGGCGTAGGCGGCGCGAACTTCTTCGGCCTGCTCAGCGAGGATGCCCGACAGTGCCAAACGACCCTTGCTTTCTACCAGTGCGGTAATTTGTGGTGCCAGTTGCACCAGCGGGCCGGCAAGAATATTGGCTACTACCACTTCGGCCTGCACCTGCGGCAAATGTTCCGGCAAGTACAGCGGGAATAGGGCTGGGTCGATACCGTTGCGGCCGGCGTTATCGCGAGAAGCTTCCAGCGCTTGCGGGTCGATATCGGTGCCTACGGCCTGTTTGGCGCCGAGCAGCAATGCCGCGATGGCGAGAATGCCCGAGCCACAGCCAAAATCCAGCACGTTAACGCCATCCAGCTGTTGGCCATCCAGCCATTCCAAGCACAGCGCCGTCGTGGGGTGGGTGCCGGTGCCAAAGGCCAGGCCCGGATCGAGCAGCAGGTTGACGGCATCCGGCTGCGGTGCCGCGTGCCAGCTCGGCACAATCCATAGGCGCTGGCCGAAACGCATAGGGTGGAAGTTATCCATCCAACTGCGTTCCCAATCCTGGTCTTCGATGCGTTCAACGTGGTGGTCCGGCAACGTGCCGCCGGTGAGCAAGGTCAGATGGGCGAGCAAGTCAGCTTCATCGACATCGGCTTCAAACAGTGCAAGTAAATGGGTGCGTGACCACAGCGGTGTGGTGCCCAAGTCTGGCTCGTAAATCGGTTGGTCTTCGGCGTCCATAAAGGTTACCGATACCGCGCCTACCGAGAGCAGGGCGTCTTCGTAGGTTTCTGCCTGTTCCGGGCTGATGGCGAGACGGACTTGTAACCACGGCATAACGGACAACCTCGAAGACGGTGCTTTTTTAAAGAAGAGCAGGCTTAACAGGGCGGCAAGCTTACTTGAGCTACCGGCGCCGTGCCAGCCGCGTGGTGCGCGCCCTAGCGTGGGGGCGCAAAAAAACAAACGCCCCGAACGGGGCGGGGCGTTTGTTTCGTTGCCGGTGTTACTCGGTGGCGTCGTTGGTGGCCGGTGGCGGTCGCAGACCAATCTCGGCCTTGAGCTCCATCAGCTTGCCGTTGCGCATAATCTCGATGCTGGTTTTTTCCCCCGGCTTGGCGCGCGCCACCTGGTTCATCGAGCGCCGGCCATCGCTGGCCGGCTCACCATCAATGTTCAAAATCAGATCGCCCGGCATCAGCCCTGCTTTTTGCGCTGGGCCGTCACGGTAGATACCGGCAACCACGATGCCGGGGCGCCCGTCCAGACCAAAGGATTCCGCCAGCTCAGGGGTCAGCGGCTGCACTTCGATACCCAGCCAGCCACGAATAACCTGGCCGTGTTCGATGATGGCTTTCATCACATCCAGCGCCAGCTTGGTGGGGATGGCGAAACCGATGCCCTGCGAGCCGTTGGATTTAGACAAAATCGCGGTATTGATACCCACCAGATTGCCGTGGGCATCGACCAGCGCGCCGCCGGAGTTACCCGGGTTGATGGCCGCGTCGGTCTGGATAAAGTCTTCGTAGGTGTTGAGGCCCAACTGGTTGCGGCCGGTGGCGCTGATGATGCCCATGGTCACGGTCTGGCCAACGCCGAACGGGTTGCCGATGGCCAGGGCAACGTCGCCAATGGCGATGGCGTCGGAGCGGCCAAGGGTGATTGAAGGCAAGTCCTTGAGGTCGATCTTCAATACCGCCAGGTCGGTTTCCGGGTCACTGCCGATAACGCGCGCCAGGGTCTCGCGGCCGTCTTTAAGGGCCACGACAATTTGATCGGCGCCCGCCGTCACGTGGTTGTTGGTGAGCAAGTAGCCTTCGGGGCTCATGATCACTGCCGAACCGAGGCTGGATTCCATGCGCCGCTGCTTGGGCAGGTTATTGCCAAAGAAACGCCGGAACTGCGGGTCTTCAAACAGCGAATT
>NZ_JBBNAH010000343.1:0-5495 GCF_037994325.1 Pseudomonas sp. | reverse complement strand
GGTCGGTTGGGTGACGCGCCGCGACCACTGCCCATCGTTGGTCAGCAGCAGTAGCCCGGTGGTGGTCAGGTCGAGGCGGCCGGCCAGGTGCAGGGTGTGTTCGCGAGCTTCCGGTAACAGGTCGAGCACGGTGGGGTGCTCGTTATGCTCGGTGGCGCTGACGTAGCCGGCGGGTTTGTGCAGCATAAAGTACAGCGCCGGTTTGCCAGCCTGGAGCACCTGCTCGTCCAGCTCGACGCGTTGGAATTCGCGAACATCCAGCAGGCCATCGCATACCACCACGCCATCCACTTTCACCCGGCCAGCCGCCAGTTGCAGGCGGGCGTCGAAGCGATTGGCGGCGGGGAGGTTGGCAAGCAGCCGGTCGAGGCGCATGGGGCTATGGCGCTGTCGATTGCGGCGCTAGGGCGTCGAGCCCCTTGGCGCAGTTTGGACACAAGCAGCTTTTATCAATCTGCTCTTCACTCAAGCGCGCCAGGGCCTCGGCCGAGATCGGCGTAGTAAAACACCAGCAATCGTCGCCCTTGCTCGCCGGGTCAGCCTGGGTGCACTGGTTCAACTGCCCGCACAACGGGCAATGAGCGGCCTCAGCTGCCATACCCAGGCTCCACGCACACGCGGTTACGGCCCGATTGCTTGGCGCGGTACAGGGCGCGGTCGGCACGGTTTAGCAGGCTGTGCAGGGTGTCGCCGGGGGCCAGTTCGGTGAGGCCGATGCTGGTGTTTACTTCCAGCACGACATCGCCGACGGGGTAGCGGCTTTGTTCGGCCAGCAGACGGATTTTTTCCGCCAGGTGTTGGGCGGCGGCGGGGTCGGTGTCTTTGAGCAGCACGATAAATTCTTCACCGCCCCAGCGGCAGAGGATATCGGCCTGGCGCAGGCAGCCGCGCAGGTTGCGGGCAAAACCACGCAGCACTTCGTCGCCGGCCAGGTGGCCGTGGGTGTCGTTAAGGACCTTGAAGTTGTCCAGGTCGATCATCAGCGTGGCCAGTGGTTTCTGCTCGCGCAGGGCTTCTTGCAAGGCCTGGTTGGCGAGGATGTCAAAGCCACGGCGGTTGGGCAGGCCGGTCAGCGTATCGGTGGTGGCCAGGGCGGCGATGCGCGCTTGGTAGCGGTGCAACACGAAGTTGACCAAAAACAGCACCAGGCCGGTCACCACCAGGCAAATCAACAGGTTCAAGTACAGGGTTTTACGGATGGCCGCCAGGGCGCCGTTTTCGTGTTTATCAACAAACAGGTACCAGTTCAGCTCGGGGATATAGCGCACGTTGAGGAAGTGGCCACGGCCATGTTCTTGATAGTCGAAGGTGCCGCTCTGGGGTTTTGGCAGCTTGTCTTGCAACTCATCCAGCCCGGGTACGTCCTTTAGCGACTGGCCGACCTTGGCGCCCAGCGGCCCGCCGGTGGCGCCGGTCAGCACGATTTTGCCGTGGGTATCGACAAAGTAAACGCTGCGATCGTAGCGCTGTTGATAGGTGTCGATCAGCTTGACCACGGCATCTACGGTCAGGCCTACACCCGTGGCACCGATAAAATTGCCGTTGTAGTCGGTGACCTTGTAGTTGATGAAGAAGGTCAGGCGATCCTGGTTGGCCATATCGACATCCACGTTGATCTCGTACGGCGCGTGCATATCGCGCACGCGGAAGTACCAGACATCCCGCGGCTCGGTTTCGCTTACCGTCTTGAGCAAGCCTTTGGCCTGGTAGTAGCGACGGGTTTTTTCCGAGATAAAAAAACTGGTGAAGGCGCCGTAATGGCCCTGCACTTCGGCCAGGTAGCGGGTGACTTGGTCGACGTCCTGCTCACCGCTGAGCACCCAGTCACGCACAAACGTGTCGCGGCTCATCATCGAGGAAATAAGGATGGGGCGGACCAGGTCTTTCTGGATTTCCGAATAGACATTGTCAGAGGTCAGCGGCAGTTCGGTGTCGACAATACTGCTGCGGATCGACGCAATGGAGGCGTAATAGCTGACCAGTGAAGTGGCGAGAAAGCCGCTGCCCAGCAGCAGGAGCAAGGCCAGAACCAGATAGCGTTGGGCATTTTTTGTTGGGCGTAACGGCATGGCAACAGGAGGGCTCTGACGGGATGCGTCATGCTAGCTCGGCGGGGGCGTGGCGTCAGCTAGAACGGCGAAATGGTGCGCACAGCACACCCTACGGGACGGCGGCGCGTCGTAGGGGGGGCGGTGTGCGCACCAAGCGATGTAGCGGGGTACGCGTTAGCTTTTGCTGCGCAAGTACGCCCGCCAGCCGCCAAAGTGGCTGATATCGGTGGCGCCCGCCAACCCATAGGGCTCACAGATAAACCCGCTCTCCCAACTGCCATCGGCCAATTGCACTTTGCCCAGCCCCAGCGGCGCGGCAATGCCGGTGAGAAACGAGCCCAGCTCGCTGCTCGGCAATTCCCATACTTCTACCTCAATCGCCACGCCGCCTTCGGCCACGCGCATCATGCCCGGGCGCAAGGGCGGGCCGCCGGCTAGCGCCCACAGCTGGTAGTCGGCCGAGCTCTGCGTGGCTTGCAGCAAGCGCCCGCCGCGTTGTTTGAGCTGCCAGTTGAGCGGCAGACCGTCTAGGTGCGCGCCGCACACCACCACACGGGCCAAGTCATGGCGGGCCACGCTGGCCGGTGCAGTGATGCTCAGGCTGCGTTCGCCGGCCAATGGCAAATCGGTTTCGCATTGCAGCCCTTCGGCCACGCTCAGCAGGTATTGGTCGGTGAATGGCCGACCAAACAAGGTCACGCCCCAGGGCAAACCGTTGGCCATAAACCCGGCCGGTACGGCCACGGCGGCGTAGTCGAGCATGTTCATAAAGTTGGTGTAGTAGCCCAGGTCGGAGTTGCGTTTCACCGGCTCGGCGGCCAACTCAGCCAGGGTCACTGGGCGTGGGTAGGCGGGGGTGAGCACGCAGTCGAGCTCGGCCATGGCGCGGTCGCAGATGGCTTTGAGTTCTTGCAGACGGTATTGGGCGCGGAACAGTTCAACAGCGGTAGTGCCCGGCGCTTTTGACAATACGGCGTGGATCACCGGCAGCACCGCATCGGGCTGCGCTTCGATCAGTTCACCGGCCACGCTATAACGCTCGGCCACCCACGGGCCTTCATAGAGCAGGCGTGCGGCTTCGGCGAAAGGTTCGAAGTCCAGCTCCACGGCCACGCCACCCAAGGCTTCCAAGTGTTTGATGGTGGCGGCGAACAACGCTGGGCTTTCCGCACAACCCAAGAATTCAAGTTGCTTCGGCACGCCAAAACGAAAGCCTTGGCGCGGTACGCCAAAGGCGCTGGCGTCGTTCCACAGCGGGTTCTTGCGGCTGTAGGCGTCGGCTGGGTCAAGGCCAGCAGTCAGACCTAACAAGTGGCTGGCCTCGCGGGCGCTGGCGGTGAAGTAGGTGACGCAATCCAGGGTGCGGCAGGCCGGGATTACGCCGGCAGTGGAGAGCAGCCCTTTGGTGGCTTTCAGGCCCACCAGGTTATTCAGCGCGGCCGGTACGCGACCGGAGCCCGCAGTGTCGGTGCCCAGGGCGAAGCTGGCCAGGCCCAGCGCTACGGCCAGGGACGAACCGGCGCTGGAGCCGCCCGACGGGTAGTCCGGGTGCACGCTGTTGCGGCACGGGCCGTAGGGCGAGCGGGTGCCGTTAAGGCCGGTGGCGAACTGGTCGAGGTTGGTTTTGCCCAGCGGAATGGCGCCCAAGGACAGCAGCTGTTTTACCAAGGTCGCCGATTCACTTGGCGTATAGGCATAGGCCGGGCAGGCGGCCGTGGTGGCAATGCCGGCCAGGTCGATATTGTCCTTGATCGCAAACGGCACCCCAAACAGCGGCAGGCTGTCGGCGCTTTTGCCATCCAGCGCGGCGAGGTAGGGTTCCAGTTCTTCCGCGCTAAGCAGGTGGATAAACAGATTAAATTCGGGATTAAGCGCGGCGGCCTGTTCCCGTAGCGCGCCGATCAGTTGGCGCGGGGTGGTGGTGCCGGCCAGGTAGGCGGCCTTTAAGGGGGTTAGGCGTAGGTCAAAGGCGTGGTTCATAGCGGTTCCTTATGTGCAAACGACCCGTAGGGTGCGCTGTGCGCACCAGGCCTTATATCGGTGTACGGGGTGGTGCGCACAGCACACCCTACTGATCAGTGTTCTTCCAGCACGACTACCCGCTGGCCGGCCCTTACGGCTGACCCCGGCTGCACGCGCACTTCTTTCACCACCCCATCGCGTGGCGCCAGCAGCGGAATTTCCATTTTCATCGACTCCAGAATCACCAGCACATCGCCAGCCTTGACGCTGTGGCCAGCCTCCACCTGTACCTGCCAGAGGTTGCCGGCGATGTGGCTTTCAATGCTGTGTTGGCCGGCGCTGAGCGGCGCATCTTCACCGAGCTCGACTACGGCTTCTTCGCTGTCAAAGTGCGCTTGGCCGCTGGCGATCCAGCGTTCACGCTCGGCGTTAAAGGCGGCTTGTTGCTGGCTGCGGAAGGCGCCGATGGTGTCGGCTTCTTTGGCCAGAAACGCTTGGTAGTCGGCGAGGTTGAGCACGCTGTGTTCGATGCGCAGCGGGTAGCGGCCCAGGGGAAAATCTTTGCGGATTTGCAGCAGTTCTTCGGCGCTTACCGGGTAGAAGCGAATCTGGTCGAAGAAGCGCAGCAGCCAGGGTTTGCCGTCGAACGCGGCCACTTCGCGGTAGCGGTTCCACATCTGCAAGGTACGACCGACGAACTGGTAACCGCCTGGGCCTTCCATGCCGTACACGCACATATAGGCGCCGCCGATACCCACCGAGTTTTCTGCGGTCCAGGTGCGCGCCGGGTTGTATTTGGTGGTGACTAGGCGATGGCGTGGGTCCAGCGGCGTGGCCACGGGGGCGCCGAGGTATACGTCGCCCAGGCCCATTACCAAGTAGCTGGCCTCGAACACGGTGCGGTACACCTCGTCGAGATTGGGCAGGTCGTTAATGCGGCGGATAAATTCCAGGTTGCTCGGGCACCAGGGCGCGTCTTTGCGCACGGTGGTCATGTACTTTTCGATGGCCAATTGGCAGGCCGGGTCATCCCAGGACAGCGGCAGATGGACGATGCGCGAAGGCACTTCGAGGTTTTGCGCGGCGCACACGGCGTCCCACTCGCCGGCGATGATGCCCAGCAGGTCATCGAGGCTGAGGGTTTCCGGCTGGTAGTGCACTTGCAGGGAACGGATGCCGGGGGTGAGGTCGATGACGCCGTTAAGGTTTTTCGCCTCCAGCGCCTGCATCAGCGCATGGCCACGGAAGCGCAGTACCAGGTCGAGCTCGGGGGCGCCGATTTCCACCAGCAGGTGGGTGTCGCCGGAGAGGCGGGCGACCAGGCGGGTGTCGTTGCTGCCGAGGTCCAATACAACTGGCGAAACCAATGCCAATTGGCTCCCTCGCCCGCTTGCGGGAGAGGGTTGGGGTGAGGGGCTCTTAGTGGCGTCAGACGCAACCCTCACCCCCGGCCCCTCTCCCGCAAGCGGGAGAGGGGAGCAC
>NZ_JBBNAH010000342.1:0-4701 GCF_037994325.1 Pseudomonas sp. | reverse complement strand
ACCGTAGGTTGCGGTTGAGCGAAGCGAAGCCCAACACGCTTCTACAACGGCGAAATTCCCTTACGCCGCAGCACCAACAAAAACTGGCGCTTACCGGTGGTCCACACCAAGGTTTGAAAATCCCCTTCGCGCAGGCCTGCCTTGTTATAGGCATTGGCCTGATGCACGGCATTGCCATCGGCCAGGGTTTGCGCCACCACCACTTCACTGATCACCACGCCTTCGGGCGTGCCCAGCGGCAGGCTCGGTGTGAGCACTATCGAATAGCCAACACGTAATGGCTGCGGCTGGTTAACCAGCGTGCCGTTCTGGCGCACAGCCTGGTTACGCTGGGTATCGACAAAGGTGGAGAGGGTGGCTGAACTGCCCATGGTTGCAACAAAGGGCTGCAAAGGCTGCAACTGGTAGTTGTCGTTACCGGCGATGCGGTCAACCAACCCCTCGGCGGCCACCTCGGCGCTGCCATGCAGTAAACCTGCCTCGCGGCTGGCGCGGGCTTCCAGATTAGCCACCGGCGATTTGATTTCGGCCAACACCGCGCGCCACTCAACCTGCTGCACCGGCCATGGCGCAGGGGCGGCAGCGTTAGGGTCAAGGTCGGCGCTAAACGCAACAGGACTGCCCAGTAGGCAGGCGAGGGCGGCAATCACTAGAGGGTGTTTCATCAACGCAAGCTCCGAAAACCAGCGGGCGAGCACTATAACGCACGGCAGGCTACGTTCTGGACGTCGTTCATTCTCGCCGATCGGTGAGGTGCAGCGGTCTGGC
The DNA here is from genome assembly GCF_037994325.1 of Pseudomonas sp. GTDB lineage: Bacteria > Pseudomonadota > Gammaproteobacteria > Pseudomonadales > Pseudomonadaceae > Aquipseudomonas. Next base: position 3,933 of record NZ_JBBNAH010000342.1, on the reverse strand, counting down.
TGCAGACGCCACTTTCACCGTCATTCCCGCGCAGGCGGGAATCCAGAATTGTGTAGGGAATCAGCGTTTGCCGAAGTATCTCCACGCCTGGGTATCCGCCTGCGCGGGGACGACGGCTGCAATGGCATCGGGGACACGCTAGGTGGTCGCCGCAAAATACTGATAGCTAAGACTTTTTCCGGTCTTTTTATGCCGCATTTGGCGACCGAGCGTGTAAAATCCGCCGCCCGTAAACGCAGGAGCTATCACGTTGGCCATTCATTACTGCGCGTCCCAGGATGCGGTTGCATGTGGACGTACTGGGGCGAGCTTAACCAGCACCCAGGATCTCTCTCAGGTTTCATGCAAGCTTTGCCTGCGTTCGGTGGAGAAGGGCGCGGCTGAGCCGGTGCGTAAAACCCCTAGCCTGGCTGAACTGCGCGCGGCGGCCAAGGCTGCCAAAGCGACGCCAGCGGAGGAGGAAAACAAGCCGACGGCAGTCGCCACTGAAACCCAGCCCGCGCCAGTCGCTCAGGTGCTTGCTGTACCGTCCGTTAAGCCCGCCACCGTTCCAGCGCCCGCTGTGCGTGCTGCCGCCGTTGCAGCAAAGCCTGCCACGCGTTTGTCACCGCGCGCGGAATGGCAGCAGCGTTTGCAGCAGCTGCCCGGCCGCAATCGTTTGCCGCGCGGTTTTGCCAAGTAAGTAGTGGTCAGCGAGTGCCCGCGTCTGCGTCTGCGTCCGCGTCTGCAGTGCCAGTCGCGGGCCGGTGCGGAAGTTGTGAAGCGAGGGGTAGAGGCGGGTTTACTTATCCATATCCAGTAGCGCTTTAACCTTTGCCAGCACCACCGCGATATCGAATGGCTTGGCCAATACCTCAACAAACAGATCCGGACGTTCAGCGCCCAAATGCGCTTGCGCGCCGCTCATCAGGATCATCGGTACATTTTTGTTGGAGTCACGCGCGCGCACGGCTTCGGCGAATTCGATGCCGGTCATGCCCGGCATCATAAAGTCGGTGATGATCAGGTCGGGGCGCTCGCGATCAAGAATCTCCAGCGCCTTTTGCCCGCGCCCGGCGGTAACCGTGAGGATGCCCTCGTCCTCCAATGCGAAGCTCAAAATGTCCGCAATCAGGTATTCATCGTCGAGAATCAGCACGGTCTTCATAGCACGCCCGCTCGACGGTGCACTTGCATGAAGAGCCGGAGAGTCGTTGACCCTGGCGTTGATTTTGTCGCCCAGCGCATGTGTCAGGCCTTCTTCACTGATATTCCAGAATTTCCGATTACGACTTCCAACAAAGAAGGGTCATAAGCGCTGTCTCTTATTTTCAGAATGGATAGCTGGCGTTGAAGTTCAGAGCCATTTTGCTCAAACCGGACGAGCAGCAAATTGTCGACGACGCTGGACAGATCTGGCCCAGGGGCGTCGACCTGGCTGCCGAGCAAACTCTGGATTTCCCAGGTGGCCACCACCGTTACCCCGCGTGAGCGCAGTTCACCGGTCAGTGCGGAGAAAAAATCCATGACCCGCGACTTGTCTGCCGCGACCCGGGCCATGCCGCCAAGGCTGTCGATAAACACGCGCTTGATCTGGTTTTTGTCGACCACATCCAGCAGTTCGTAACCAAGTCGATCAATCAGCCCAGCTGTGGTTGGGTTCCAAATCACATGGAGCGCACCACTGGCCTGCTTGGCTTTGAAGTCATGGCCCAGGGCGGCGGCTTTGAGTGTGAGGCGCTGCGGTGATTCGTAGAAACCGAAATACAGCCCCGGCTCCTCTGGCGTGCTTTGGCCCACAAACTGAATGCCTAGCGAGGTTTTGCCCGCCCCCGAAGGCCCGGCAACCAGGGTGACAGAAGAGGCCGCCAGACCGCCGCCGATAAAGTCGTCGAGCGATTCGATACCGCTGTTCACGTACGTCAGTTGGTCACTGTCGGGACGCGAGGGATGGGTGAACAAGCTCTCCAGGCGGGGGTATACGACAATACCGTTTTCGGTGATTTCAAATTCATGTACGCCCGACAGCGAGCCGCTGCCACGGGTTTTGCGCAGCTTGATGCGTCGTACGGTACGAGGGCCGATGGACTCTTCGCCCACCTCAATCACGCCATCGACCATGGTGTGTTCCGGGCTGCCGTCGTCCAGTTGCGAGCTGGTCAGAAACAGCACGGTGCAGCCAGCAAAGGCGGCGTGGCCTTGCAGCTCGGAAATAAACTTTTTCGTGTCGATCGGCAGCTCGGCTTTGGAGCGCGCGTTCAGCAGGCCGTCGAGAATCATGACCGTGGCTTTTTGCCGGCTGATCTCGCGGCGTAGCAGCTTGACCACTTCGTCCAACCCATCGTTTTCCAGGGTGTCGAAGGCGCTGACAAATTGCATGTTCTCGCCAATCTGCGTCTTGTCAAAAAAGCTCAGCGTGGAGAGAAAGTGAAACAGCCGGTCATGGGGTTCGGCCAGCAAGGTGGCAAACAAAACGCGCCCGCCGTTAACCACGTGATTAAAGCCCAGCTGGTTGGCCAGAATGGTTTTTCCGGAGCCGGGGCGGCCTTGAATGATGTAGGACGCGCCCGCGACAAAGCCGCCCTTCAACAGCGTATCCAGGCCGTTGATTCCACTTTCTAGGCGTTTTAACTGATCCAAACCTGAGTCCTCTGCTGATCTCAACCAGCGTCGTTAGATGCGCGTACTACGGTGTGCGAAGTGCCGCATTGTTGCCGGTTTGATTGCGTATTTCTAGTTTCAAACGGGTGATACGTGCGCAAGTGGACGATCTCGCGTACGGCCAGCCAATGGTAGAGAGTGCAAATCTAGGAATGTTCAATGCCAATTTTCACCGGCGCAAAGGTAAGCGCGCCGAGCTGGCATCGGCGGTTCGCACGGGTTGCGCCAAGTGCAAATTTGCCCGGTTTCTGCTTTGATTGCGCGCACAACAGCTGGCGTTCGAACGCTAAGCAACATCCCACACTGAAGTGCGAGTGCGTGGCCCTGAAAAACCTTACCCGAGAAGAGCTTGAAGCCGAGGTCACTCGCCTTACGGCGCTGAATCGCTCACTAATTTTGCCGCCGCTGTCGGCTGATCGCATGCTGGAAGAAGCCCAGGAGCGTTACCGGCTTGCCGCTAAAGCCACCAACGATGCCATTTGGGATTGGGATCTGACGGCCAACCACGTGCTGTGGAACGACGCGTTGCAACAGGCCTATGGCCACCCGTTGGCAAGCATCGAAAGTACCGGCGACTGGTGGATAGCGCATATTCATCCGCATGACCGCGCGCGGGTGGAGGCGTCCATCCATGCCGTGATTGACGGCGACGGCAGTGCCTGGACCGATGAATACCGTTTCCTGCGCGCCGATGGTTCTTATGCCGACGTGCTCGACCGTGGCCACGTTATCCGCAATGCCGAGGGCCAGGGCTTGCGCATGATTGGCGCGATGCTCGACCTCACCCAACGGCGCAAGGCGCAAGTGGCCCTGCAGAAAAGTGAAGAACGCTTTCGCACCATTCTGGAAACCAGCGAGATGGCCTTTGCCATTGTGCAGGTTAAGTACGATGCCGATGACCGCCCGATTGACTACCGCTTTGTCGAGGCCAACCAGGCCTTCACGCGGGAGGCCGGGGTTAACCTGCAGGGCAAGTGGGTTTCCGAGTTTGCCCCCGACCTGGAGCGTTTCTGGTTTGAGACCTACGGGCATGTAGCCAAAACCGGCGAACCGGCGAATTTTGAAAGTTATGCCAAGGGCTTCGAGCGTTGGTTTGACGTGCGCGCCGCGCGCATCGGCGAGCCCGCAGAGCGGCAAATCGCGATTATTTTCAGCGATGTCACCCAGCGCAAACATGCCGAAGAACGCTTGCGCGCCAGCGAAGCAGCGGCGCGTGAGAACGGCGAGCGGGTGCAACTGGCCCTGGCCGCCGGGGCCATTTTCGGCACCTGGCACTGGGACTTGCCCACCGAC
>NZ_JBBNAH010000341.1:0-4612 GCF_037994325.1 Pseudomonas sp. | reverse complement strand
ATGCTGCTCCTCTGGTAGTTGGCCTCCCCGGCTCGCCTCTCGGGTACCGGCTTGGGGTTGCGGCAAGGATGGGGGGCAGCATGCTGGCGGGGGTATACGCAGGTTGACGTAACGGCATACGTCATCTGACGTAGGGCGGGGTGCTCCGGGCTGGTGCAAGCTAAGGCCCACTCACGCAGCCAGACAGAAGCCCAGGCGCAGCAGGCGGGCGTATGAACTGTGGCGCGAGGCCAGGGCATGGAAGTTGCTCAAGCCCCTGCCACCCCATCCTCTCGCAGCGGCACCAGGAGCACCCCGTGCAACCAATCGGCACCCAGCGCATCGTCAAGATCCGCCGCGACTACAACAGCTGGGTCGCCGACGAGACCATGGAGGACTACGCCCTGCGCTATACGCCGCGCTCGTTCCGCAAATGGTCGGAGTGGCGCATTGCTAATACGGCGGTGGGCGCGGTGTCGTTTCTGGCCCTGGAAGCCATCGGCGGCGCGCTGGCGTTGAGCTACGGCTTTACCAATACCCTGTGGGCAATTCTGGCGGTGAGCCTGGTGATTTTTCTTACTGGCCTGCCCATCAGCTACTACGCCGCGCGTTATGGCGTGGACATGGACTTGCTCACCCGTGGCGCTGGCTTTGGCTATATTGGCTCAACCATTACCTCGCTGATTTACGCCAGCTTCACCTTTCTGTTCTTCGCCCTGGAAGCGGCGATCATGGCCCTGGCGTTGGAGCTGTATTTCCACATTCCGCTGGCGTTGGCCTATGTGATTTGTTCGGTGATGGTGATTCCGCTGGCGGCCTATGGCGTGACGTTAATCAGCCGCCTGCAGCTGTGGACCCAGCCGGTGTGGATCGTCCTGCTGTTGTTGCCCTACCTGTTTGTCGCCTGGAAAAACCCCGAAGCGCTGAGCGACTGGACCAGCTTTGCCGGCCGCGAGGGCGAAGGTGGCGCGTTTAATTTGCTGTCCTTTGGCGCTGCCTGCACCGTGGCCCTGGCGCTGATTACGCAGATTGGCGAGCAGGTCGACTACCTGCGCTTTCTGCCAGAAAAAACTGCCGCCAACCGCAAGCGCTGGTGGGCCGCCTTGCTGATGGCCGGGCCGGGTTGGATTATTCCCGGCGCGCTGAAAATGCTCGCCGGCGCCTTTCTGGCCTTTCTTGCGCTGCAACATGAAATTCCCATGGAGCGCGCCGCCGAGCCGACACAGATGTACCTGGTTGCCTTCGGCTATGTGTTTGGTTCGCCACAACTGGCGCTGGCGGCAATGGTGCTGTTTGTCATCGTTTCGCAGGTAAAGATCAACCTGACCAACGCCTACGCCGGCTCCCTGGCCTGGTCGAACTTCTTCGCCCGCGTCACCCACAGCCACCCAGGGCGTGTGGTGTGGTTGGTGTTTAACGTGGCTATTGCGTTGATGCTGATGGAGCTCGGCGTATTCGATGCCATTGAAGAAGTGCTCGGGCTCTACGCCAATATCGCCATCGCCTGGATTGGCGCGGTGGTGGCCGACTTGGTGATTAATAAACCGCTGGGCCTGTCGCCCAAACATATCGAGTTCAAACGCGCGCACCTCTACGACATCAACCCGGTGGGCGTCGGCGCCATGCTAATTGCCTCGCTGTTGTCGGTGCTGGCCCATGGCGGGGTTTTCGGCGTGATGCTGGAAGCCGCGTCGCCGGTGGTGGCGCTGGGCTCGGCGTTTCTTACCGCGCCGCTGATCGCCTGGCTGAGCAAAGGCCGCTACTACATTGCCCGTACCAGCTCGCCGCAATTGCTCTACCCCGCCGGCCCACAAGCGGAGTTGCAATGCGGCTTATGCAGTAATGCCTTTGAAGCGCCGGACATGGCGTTCTGCCCGGCCTACAGCACGCCAATCTGCTCACTGTGTTGCTCGCTGGATGCGCGCTGCGGCGATGCCTGCAAGCCCCAGGCGCGGCTGGCCGAGCAGATGGATAACTTTGTCCGCTGGCTCTTTCCGCGTGCCTCGATCCCGCGTTTGCACAGCCGGTTGGCGCAGTACCTCGGCTTGCTGTTGGTGCTGGTGGGGCTGCTGCTTGGCGCCTTGTTGATGATCTACAGCCAGGTGTCCCACAGCCTATTGCCGCACTCGCCCGAGGTGCAGCAAACCTTGTACCTCGCCTTTCTCAAAGCCTTTCTAACCCTTACCGTGTTCGCCGGCATCCTCGCCTGGTGGGTGGTGCTGACCCGCGAAAGCCGCCGCGTGGCGCAGGAAGAATCGGATCGCCAAACCCTGCTGCTGATGCAGGAAATCGAAGCACACCGGCGCACCGATGAGGCGCTGCAAAAAGCCAAGGAAGCCTCCGAGGCCGCCAATGCGGCGAAGAGCCGCTATGTCACCGGGCTGTCCCATGAACTGCGCACGCCACTGAATAGCATCCTCGGCTATACGCAGATCTTGCAGCGTGACAGCGCCATGCCCGGCCAGCATCACGACGCCCTGGCGACCATTTACCGCAGCGGCTCGCACCTGCTGTCGCTAATCGACGGCTTGCTTGATGTGGCCAAAATCGAAGCGGGCAAATTGCAGTTGGAGCTCAGCGAAATTCCCTTCCCGGAATTTATCCATGACCTGGAGCGCATGTTTACCCCGCAGGCCGAAGAGAAAGGTCTGCACTTTCGCCTGGAGCAAGTCGCGCGTATGCCCACCGTGGTGCGTGGCGATGAAAAGCGCGTGCGGCAAATTCTGATCAACCTGCTGGGCAATGCCGTGCGCTTTACCGACAGCGGCCAGGTCAGCCTGCGGGTCAGCTATATGCGCGAGACGGCGACCTTTGAAATTATCGACACTGGCATTGGTATTGCGCCGGAGCAGATTGAGCGAATTTTCCAGCCCTTCGAACGCGGCGATTTGATGCGTCAGGACAACGGTGTCGGCCTGGGGCTGACCATTACGCGCATGCTCACCTCGTTGATGGGCGGCGAGTTGTCGGTGAAAAGCGTACCGGACCAGGGCACCACCTTTCAGGTGCGCCTGTTCTTGTCCGAGGTGCGCGTGCCGCAGGCGGTGGTGCATGTGGAGCACGACATCATTGGCTATCAGGGCCCGCGGCGGCTGATTCTGGTAGTCGACGACCATATCGAGCACCGGCGTATTTTGGCCGGCATGCTGGAGCCGCTGGGCTTTGAAATTGCCCAGGCTGCCAATGGCCAGGAAGCGATTCGCCAGGTGGCGCTGCTGAATCCCGACCTGATCTTGATGGACCTGTCGATGCCGCAGATGGATGGCTGGGAAACCAGCCGGCTGATCCGCCGTAATGCCCTGTCGCTGGCACCGATCATCGTGATTTCCGCCAACGCCTTTGCCGATGACCGCGAGCGCAGTGTTGCGGCGGCCTGTAATGACTACCTGGCCAAACCGGTGCATACCCCGGCGCTGCTGGAGAAGATTCAGACCTACCTCGGCCTGCGCTGGGTTAAGCGCGCCGCTATCACCGCGCCGCCCGCGCAGAGTTTGGTGGTGCCCTCTGCCAGCGCCTTGGCCGAGCTCTATGAGCTGGGCGAGCTGGGCTACATCAAAGGCATCTTGGAAAAGCTCGACGTTATCGACAGCCAGGAGCCGGCCAGCGCCGCCTACACCCAGAGCCTGCGCGCGCAGGTAAAACGTTTTCAGCTCAACGAATTCAACCGTCGGGTCAAGGACGCCCTGCACCACCTCACGCTTAATCCCGCCGCCGCCCCCATTCAACCCGCCGCCGAGGAGACCCCATGAACGCCGTCAACGCCGCCCTTCCCCCCGCCGACCAAGGCATTGTGCTGATTGTCGACGACACGCCGGACAACCTGGCGTTGTTATCCGACGCCCTGGATATGGCCGGCTATATGGTGCTGGTCGCCCTCGACGGCGCCAGCGCCTTGGAACGTATGCAACGGCGGCGCCCGGACGTGGTGCTGCTCGACGCCATGATGCCGGGCCTGGACGGCTTCGAAACTTGCCGGCGGATCAAGGCGCAGGCCGAGCTTGCCGATATTCCCGTGCTGTTTATGACCGCACTGTGCGACAGCGAGCATGTGGTGGAAGGCTTTGCTGCGGGCGGTATCGACTACGTGACCAAACCGATCCGCACCGACGAAGTGCTGGCCCGCGTTGCCGCCCACCTGCGCACCGCCCGCAGCCTGCAATCGGCGCGCAGCGTGCCGGCATTAAAACCGGTCCCCACCCCACAGCAGGCACAGGAGGCGCTGGCCCTGCGCTTCCAACTGACTGAACGGGAAGTAGAGGTGTTGCAGTGGGTGAGTTGCGGTAAGACCAACCGCGATATCGGCGATATTCTCGGCCTGAGCCCGCGCACAGTGAATAAACACCTTGAACATGTGTACGTGAAGTTGGGCGTGGAGACGCGCACGGCGGCGGCTGCGGTGGCAATTGCGGCGGGGAGATAACGGTCGCGAAAGATCAAAAGCCCCTCACCCCAGCCCTCTCCCGCAAGCGGGAGAGGGGGCTTGATCGAGTAACGTCGGGGAGCGGCGATTTGTTCCCCTCTCCTGCAAGCGGGAGAGGGAGCTTGATCGAGTAGCGTCGGGGAGCGGCTATTTGTTCCCCTCTCCCGCTTGCGGGAGAGGGCTGGGGTGAGGGGCTTTTGATCTTTCGCGACC
>NZ_JBBNAH010000340.1:0-10577 GCF_037994325.1 Pseudomonas sp. | reverse complement strand
GGCTTATGAAGGCCTGCTGTAGGCGGCATCAGCACCAATAAAGAAGTCCGCCAGACGTTCGATCAGCAACGGTTTGCTATGGCTAAACCAGCGCTTGGCCGCCCGCTCCTGCCATTCTTCGGCACGGTCCAGGCTATGGCGCGGCACAAAGTCGGCGAGAAAGGCGCCCAAGCTCAGCAGATTGATTTCATGGCCGGCCAGGCTGATTTTCTCCAACAGCTCATGCAGCGCGGCGCGCAATTCCGGCGACCAGTGTTGGCCGGCGCAGAGTTGCTCCTCTAGCGCTCGGCAGCTGTCGATAGGTTCCAGCATCATCCACTCCCCTTGCTGACGGCTGGCTAAGCCAATACGGCGACCGATTTCACCTGCGCCCACAATTGTTGCCCCACCTGCAATTCAAGCTGATCGCGGGAAAAGCGGGTAATTCTTGCCAGTAAAGGCGTGCCTTGCAGATCCAGCTGCACCAGCACATGGGCGCCGTTGTCGGCGGGCACTTCGGCCACCACCGTCACCGGCAATACATTCAAGATGCTGCTATGCGCTGGTTTTTCCACGGCCAAGCTAACGTCACGGGCCTGCACCTTAAAGCGCATCGGTTTGCCCTCCGCCACCGGGCGATGAGCCACCTGCATGCGCAGGTCACTGCCGGCAAAACCCAGGCTCAGCAGTTGATAGTCGGCGTTGTAGCCGCAGACCTCAGCCTGTATCACCACACCGGCATCGTCGGCCTGGGCCATGGGCAAATCCAGACGTGCCAGCAGTTCACCTAGCGGGCCACTGGCAAGGGCGCGGCCCTGATCAAGCAGCACCAAATGATCGGCAAGACGCGCCACTTCGTCCGGGGCGTGGCTGACGTAAAGCACGGGAATATCCAGCTCGTCGTGCAGGCGTTCCAGGTACGGCAGGATTTCGTTTTTACGCTTGTGATCCAGCGCCGCCAGCGGCTCGTCCATCAGCAGCAGCTTAGGGCTGGTGAGCAAGGCGCGGGCGATGCCAACGCGTTGGCGTTCGCCACCGGACAGGTGCTCCGGCATACGCTCCAGCAAGTGCTCAATACCCAGCAAATCGACAGCCTGGGCGAGCTTCACCCGTTGTGCGGCACCGCCAATACGTTTGAAACCAAACTCAAGATTGCGCCGCACCGAGAGGTGGGCGAACAAGCTGGCTTCCTGAAAGACATAGCCCAGCGCGCGTTTGTGCGTGGGCAGAAAAAAGCCCGTGACGCTGTCCTGCCACAGCTCGCCATTGACCCGTAGATAGCCCTGTTGCGCACGCTCCAGGCCGGCGACGCAACGCAGGCAGGTGGTTTTGCCCGAGCCGGAATCGCCGAATAACGCGGTCACACCGCGACCGGGAATTAGCAGGTCAACGTCCAAGGAAAAGTCGGAGTAATCGACCTTGAAGCGCGCTTCGATCACGCTCTGTGCTGCGCAAATTGGGCTGCTCATCGCACCACCGCCCGCGTCCGTCCCTTGGCCTGCAACACCAGCAGAATGACAAAGGAGAAAACCAGCATGCCGCCCGACAGCCAATGGGCTTGGGCATACTCCATGGCCTCGACGTGATCGAAGATCTGCACAGAGACCACGCGGGTTTTGTCTGGAATATTGCCGCCAATCATCAGCACCACGCCGAACTCACCAATGGTGTGGGCAAAGCCGAGGATCGCCGCGGTTAAAAAACCGGGCCGCGCCAATGGCAGGGCCACGTTGAAAAAGGTATCGAGCGGGCTGGCGCGCAAGGTCGCCGCCACTTCCAGCGGCCGCTCGCCTATCGCCTCAAAGGCGTTCTGAATCGGCTGCACCACAAAGGGCATGGAATAAAACACCGAGCCGACCACTAGGCCGGCAAAACTGAACGGCAAAATGCCCAGGCCAAGGCTTTGGGTGATTTGCCCGATAAAACCGTGGGGGCCGAGGGTGATCAGCAGATAAAAGCCAATCACCGTCGGCGGCAGCACCAGCGGCAATGCCACCACAGCCGCCACCGGACCCTTGAGCCGCGAACGGGTACGCGCCAGCCACCAGGCGATGGGCGTACCAATGACCAGCAAGAGCACGGTGGTGAGCGATGCCAATTGCAGGGTCAACCAGATCGCAGCGAAATCAGCGCTGGTTAGCGACATCGCCCAAGTTCCTCAACAGAGCGCCTCAAAAGCGTTGCTTAAAGTTGGTAACCGAAGGATTTAATCACAGCCGCGGCCTTGGCGCCCTTGAGGTATTCCACCAGGGCTTTGGCCGCGGCGTTGTCTTTGCCTTTATTCAAAATCACCGCGTCTTGCTTGATCGGCTCATGCAGGCTGGCGGGCACCAACCAAGCGGAGCCGCTGGTGACCTTGCCGTCTTTGTATACCTGCGACAGCGCGACAAAACCCAGCTCGGCGTTGCCGGTGGAAACGAATTGCAGGGCTTGAGTGATGTTCTGGCCCTCAACGATTTTCGGCTTAACGGCATCGGTAAGGCCGAGTTTTTCCAGCACTTGGGTGGCGGCCAGACCGTAAGGTGCCGCTTTCGGGTTAGCGATAGCCAGGTGGGCGAACGCGTTTTTCTTCAGCACTTCGCCTTTGTCATCGACATAGCCTGCTTTGGCCGACCACAGCGCCAGCGAGCCAATGGCATAGGTGAAGCGCGAGCCTTTAACGGTTTCGCCTTCGCTTTCCAGCTTGGCCGGGGTGGTGTCGTCGGCCGCCAGGAACACTTCGAACGGCGCGCCGTTTTTTATCTGGGTATAGAACTGGCCAGTGGCGCCGTAGGAGGCAACCAGCTTGTGGCCGGTATCTTTCTCGAAATCAGCAGCCAGGGCTTGGATCGGCGCGGTGAAGTTGGCAGCGACCGCTACCTGAACGTCGTCAGCAAACGCGCTGCTTACCGCCAAGGTGGCGGACAAGGCGATAACCAAGCGGGACATACGATGGATCATGGACAGCTCCTTATTGGAATTTTAATAGCGCCAGAAGCCACGTGATTCGTGCCCTACACCCACCGCTATGTTCGCGGATATATAGCGCTAATTGACCAGCGAGTCAATCGCTACCCTTGTGCCCTGCGCTACGCACAGCAGACGATTCCCGCGTGTAAGCCTGGGTGCGCGCAGCCCCCCCCCTACGGGATCAAAAACCTCAGTGCGCGGCCTTGTGGTTGTCGGGTGTGCTGATTGGCGCGTTTATCATCGTCTCGCTGGTACCATGCCACCCTCTCTATACGCTGACAGCCGCCATGAAACTCGAAGGCCAATTCTGGATTACCCACAACGGCAATGACGTCGCTGGCGAGGCGCGTATTGCCCTGCTGCGCGCCATCGACGCCACCGGCTCCATTAGCCAGGCCGCAAAGGCGGTGGGCATCAGCTACAAATTTGCCTGGGATTCCATCGACGCCATGAACGGCGCCTCCGGCAGCCCGCTGGTGCAACGCAGCGCCGGCGGCAAAGGCGGTGGCGGCACGCGCCTGACCGACGCCGGCCACGCGCTAATCGCCGCCTATCAGCGTTATCAGCAGGAACACCTGTTGTTTCTGCAACGTCTGGGCGATGACGCGGGCGTATCCACCCTGCTGGAATTTATGGAGCGCCTGCGGATGAAAACCAGCGCGCGCAATCAACTGTTCGGCACGGTAGTGGCTATCCAGAACGGCGAGGTCAACGATCAGGTGGCGTTTCAGCTCACGAGCGGCGATCGCCTTACTGCCTCCATCACCCACGACAGCACCACGCGCCTGGAATTGGTGCCCGGCGCGGCGCTGTATGCATTGATCAAAGCCTCATGGGTGCAACTGGTGCCGGCCGATTACAGCAGCGCCGAGCCCAGCGACAACCTGCTGCGTGGCGACGTACGCCAGGTCACCCGCGGCGCAGCAGAGACCGAGGTGTCACTGGAATTACCCGGCGGCGCGCTGCTGGTGGCGGTGTTGAGCAACACCCAAGCCGACAGCCTGAACTTGGCGGAAAACACCCCCATGGCGGCCTTGATTAAAGCCGCCCATATGATCCTCGGGCGGCTCTGAGCGGCGCTTACTTCCACCAGGGATAGAAGTCCGGCATGGCATTGGCCGACTGTTCGCTGTAGTCGGCCGGCCGCTTCTCAAGAAACGCCTGCACGCCTTCTTTGCCGCCGCCGATGCTGGTGTAAAACATGCCCAGCGAGTCGACCTTGTGCGCTTCCAACGGATGAGGTTGCGCGGCATTGCGGTACATCATCTGCCGCGTGATAGCGATGGCCACCGGGTTGTGCTGGGCGATACGGCGAGCGATGGCATAGGCCTCGTCCATCAGCAGTTTGGCCGGCACCACAGCTTTCACAAAGCGCCCCTCAAGGGCTTCTTCCGGCTTGAGAATATCGCCGCTGTATACCCATTCCAGCGCCTGGGAAATGCCGACGATGCGCGGCAAAAACCAGCTGGAACAGGCTTCGGGCACGATGCCGATTTTGTTGAAGACAAAGCCGATCCGCGCGTGCTCGGAAGCCAGGCGAATATCCATGGCGCAGGTCATGCTCGCACCGATACCTACCGCGGCACCGTTGATGGCGGCGATCACCGGTTTCTTGCAATCGAAAATTGCCAGGGTCACGCGCCCGCCCGTATCACGTACACCGTCGCGAATGGCTGGATCGTCGAGACGCTGCTGCATGTCTTGCAACGTCGGCTGCTGGCTTTCATCCAGGCCAAACACATTGCCCTCTACCGAGAGGTCCATGCCGGCACAAAACGCGCGACCAGCGCCCGTTACCACAATGGCGCGCACCTCATCATCGTCGCTGGCGCGGTTAAAGGCGTCGATCAGCTCGTGGGCCATTTCCACGGTGAACGCATTTAACTGGTCGGGCCGATTGAGGGTCAGGGTCAGAATGTGTTCTGCCACCTCGTAACGGAGGGTGTTGTAAGACATGGGGCGCTCCTGCGAAAACCACTGGGGTTCCTATCATGCCTACACAGACACCCAGCGCGCCGCCGATTAGTACGGCATTTGCGCCAAGGCCGGCGCGGTAAGTGATTTAATGGCGGCGTTTTCTTAGCCCATATTGCCCATGCAGCCACTTTCTATCAGCGCCCTCCCCGCCGTTATGCGCCCCTTGGCGAACAAGTTCTACCGTGCCCACCACTCACCGATGCGCGCGGGCGCGGATGATCAAGTGTGGGTGGCGAAACATGCCGAGATCGTCGCGGCATTGTGTTTGCGGCCACTGGTTCAAGAATCGGGTTTCTGGCTGACCAGCCTGTTGGTCGCCCCCGCCCAGCGCCAGCAACAAATCGCCAGCCGCTTGGTGACCCAGGCCTGCGAACGAGCAGCGGGCCCGGTGTGGTTGTTCTGCCACCCAGAGCTCGCGAGCTTTTACACACGTTTAGGTTTTACCGAGGCAGAAAACCTACCGCCCAGCCTGGCTGAACGCCTGCAACGGTATTGCCGGACAAAAACCCTGATCGCCCTGCACCGCGACAGCCAGGCGTTGGCAAGCGCCAGCTGACTGTTACACTACGCGCCGGCGCCGTTCAGGCCGCCACCTCTGCGTATAGCCCCACCTCGTCCGCGTGTCAGGAACAGCATGAAAATCGACAAAAAAGCCGCCATCGCCCGCCGTAACCTTCAACTCGGCAGCGCAGTGCTCGGCGTCAACAACACGCACTTTGCGACGATCAACCTGAACAAAAACATCTGGTGGTTCGACATCCCGGTCGGGCGCCTGAAAATCGGTCAGTACGAATGGGTGCACCTGCTGATGCACAACCACGTCACCGATGAACTGCACCACCTGCGTGTACCGACTTTGTACCTGCGCACTCACGAAGACGGCTTGGTTACGCGCAATAAAGGCAGCCGCAATGCCACCGTCAGCATTGAGCTGTCGGCCGATCGCGACTCGCTGTTTCAAGACGTGCGCCCCGCCGGCAAAGGCGTGCGCTTCGCCGAGTTTGTACAGGCCTAAAGCGCTTACATAACCTTTACACAGCAGCTCGGCACTTCACTGTGTATTGCGCGTCTTACAGATAACCCGGCATCCACCTCACCGGGTATCAGGAGACCATCATGTTTCGCAGTCTGCCCAAAGTTGCTCTGTTGCTCGGCAGCCTAGCCCTGGCCGGCCAGGCGTCCGCCCATGGTGGCGGCGGCGACGGTGGACCCTTTATTCTCGGCGCGGTCGTCGGTGCAGTGGTGGGCGGCGCAGTCGTCTCTTCGCAGCGCGCTCCGGTTTACGTACAGGCCCCGCCGCCACCGGTTTACTACCAAGCGCCGCCGGTTGCCTACTACCCGCCGCCACCGCCGGTGTACTACCAACCCGTGGTGGTACAGCAGCGCTACTACGCCCCCGGCTATTACGCGCCGCCACCTCCGCGTCGGGTGTACTACGAACAACGCGGTTATTACGGCCACCCAGGTCGTTGGTAAGTCGACAGAAAATGCCCACGCTCTTGGTGGGCATTTTTTTGCCAACTCGTTTGGTTTCATCAACATCTGAACTTCGTCACGAAATTTTCACAACTTCCGCGCAATACTCGGAGCCAGCTGAAGGACCAGCACCCTATCTGCAACGAGCCCGCCACCGTGCGGGCTTTTTGTTGCCTGCGATTTAGCGATGCCAGGATCAACGCATTGCTTTTACCTTGCCTAGCCCTTAGAAGAGTGATCGGAGCACACAATAAAAATGCACCGTTGCCTTCAAGGACTCCCCCATGTCTGTCGCCGACACCCTGAAAAAACGTATCTCCATACGCGCCTTTCTCGACACGCCCGTGGATGAGGTCAGCGTTCGCGCTCTGCTCGACGACGCACGCTGGTCACCCTCGGGCGGTAACTTGCAGCCGTGGAAAGTGATCGCCGTGGCCGGCGCGGAAAAAACCGCACTCGAACGCCTGGCCGTCGAAGCCATTATGAAAAACCCCAAAGGCGAAGTCGGCGACTACCCGATCTACCCCGAAGGCCTGCAAGACCCCTACCGCGCCCGCCGCTACAAAATTGGCGAAGACATGTACGCCCTGCTCGGTATTCCCCGAGAGGACAAAGGCGCGCGACTGAAATGGATGTCCCGTAACTACCAATTCTTTGGCGCACCCGTGGGCCTGTTTTTTGTCATCGACAAAGAAATGGGCAACGGCCAGTGGGCGCATGTCGGCATGTTTATGCAATCACTGGCACTGCTTGCCGAAGAACGCGGCCTGGGCACCTGCATGCAGGAAGCCTGGGGCATGGCGCGTGACAGCCTGCATAAACACTTCGGCCTGGCCGACAACGAAGTGGTGTATTGCGGCATGGCCCTGGGTTACCCGGACCGCGACGCCGCCGTTAACCAACTGCGCTCGGAGCGGGCGACGGTAGATGAGTTCGCGCGTTTCCGTGGCTTTTGAAAAAAGCCAAATGGCTCGACAGAAGGAAAAGTGGCACTCTAGAATACTGTATATCCAAACAGTTAAAGGAGTTTGCCCAAATGTCCAAAGCTGCCGCCATTCGCCAACCCAGCCAATACGAACTGCTCGCCACGCGCCTGCAGAAAATCATCAACTCCCCTGCCGCGCAGAAGTCCAAAACCGCCCTGCTCTATAAAGCCCCGGACGAATCGGAAGATGACTGGGCGCAGGTGCTGGCAGAAATCGGTGAGACCGATAACGTCACCATCGCCTATCGCGACGATGGTGGCGTGCATCTGTTTTGGGTGGTGCAGCAGGACGACTAAACCGCACTACAACGGCAACGGATCAATATCGATGGCGTTGGCGAAAGCTCCCGACGTATTTCCCGCCGCACATCGCAGCCAGATTTTGGCTTTTCCGGCAGCATCGGCGGTGCCAAAGCCCACGTAAATCTTCGGGATACTGCCTGGTAAACACGCCGAATCAATCGAGCCGGAAACAGTTACGCCGTCGTTCGAAAACTCCTGGAGGCGTGTTTGCCCCGCAGTGACTCGGCGACAGCACAGCACACGGTAACGGAACTGCTGGAACGGCAGCAGGTTGACGATTTCCTCCAGCACCACAAATGTTGCCGATGTGGTGTAGGTGTAAGCGCCACGAAACGTGTCATTAAGCAGGGTGTAGCTCATGTCGCCGGTGCCCATGCCCGTCTGCGTGGTCGTACCGCTGAGTGCAGCTCTGGCGCCAAGGCCAAGCGTCGGGTCGTAGCCATCCCATGGGCACAGATAAGGCGCTTCGGCCAGGGTAGTTCCGGGTGCGGTTGAGCCCCTGGCATTGGCGATCAAGTGGGTGGACGAGCGCGTGACCGTTGCCGTCGGGCGATACACAATCAAGACCTTGGCAGATGTGGGTACTTGATCGCCGATGGGGTCCGCCTTCATGGGGATATAGGGCGGCGGCACGCCTTTAATGATCGCCGCCGCCACGTCCATCCAGTACTTAAGCAGCAGTTGGTAACCCAACGGGTTGTAATGGGTACTGTCGATCAGCACCTTGGTGTACCAGTTGTAGGCGATCGGATAGGGGTAGCCATAAGAGTGGCCGTAGCAACACCAGGGCGTCAGCTGCGCCAAGGGATCGGTCCAGGCTTCGTTAAAGGGCTTGGCGCCCATGTTCTGGTCGGTGATACACGTGGTCGCTGGCGCGCCATACAGGCGAAACGTGGCATCGAACATCACTACATGGCTATCGCCACACTGTGCCTTCATTTCCGCATTCAGCGTATCCAGCGTGGCTTTTCGTTGCGCTCGAACAGTGGGATTGGCGGTGGCGTACGGCTTCAGGTTGGTGATGGAGTTGCCGGTGGGCATCGACAAAATCAGCACGCCAGCGCCGCCATCGGGTCTGGCGGCGAGCGCAGGCTTAACCGTGGTCGTCCATTTGTTGTAAATCCCGTCGACATCCATGCCGCTAAAGCCATAACACTCAACCGCCTCAATGCTGCTCAAGCCATGGCGGTGCCTTTGATAGTCCAGGGCTGCCGGCAGAAAGCCGTTGCCCATGCCGTTTTCGATGGATGCTCCGACGAGCATGATGGTGTCGATGCCGGTGAGGGCCGGCGGCAAAGGTGCAGAAGTTGGCATTACGGTGTCCCCCAGATAGGGACCGTGCAAGCTGGCGGTGTCGCCGCCAATCTGGAGAAATCGCTGCTCCCTGCGTCATCAGCCAGGCTGGTAACGAAGTGCACCACCTCTGTGCGGCGGTCAGAGAAACTACTCAAAAGTGTTTAAGGCATGCTGCACCGACAACAGTGTACTTTCGTACCATCTAATCCCGATGAGCCACACGCCACCGAGCCGGCGAGGTGTCAAACACGGACACTAGCCGGCGTTACAGACACAAGAACGCGTTGATTTAGCTGACGGCAATAAACACGGCGTTATCGCAGCGCGCGATAAAAGTGCAGGTTTTGCGCCAGCTTTCGAAATTATTAAGGGCGTTTGGTCGGAGGATTGGCCAGGGAGGGAAAAGCGGTGCCGTTGAGAGGAATCGAACCTCCGACCTCCTGCTTACGAGGCAGATGCTCTACCGACTGAGCTACAACGGCGTGCGGTTCTGCAACTCTAGAACAGCGTCGGCGGTTTTCGCCAACGCTGCGTAAGTTGGCCTCAGGGCAGTTCGATACGGTCAGCGTGAATAACCAGCTCACCTTGTTTATATAAGGCGCCGATGGCTTTTTTGAAGTTGCCTTTGCTAACGCTAAACAGGCCGGCGATGACTTCGGGTGGGCTCTTGTCGCTGACGGCCAATACGCCGCCGTTTTCCCGCAGCTTGTTGAGAATTTGCTCATGCAGGCCAACGGCAGCTTCTTTGCCGACCGCTTGCAGGCTCAGGCTGAGTTTACCGTCGGGGCGAATTTCTTTGATAAAGCCTTTTTCTTCTTTGCCGGGGCGCAGAAATTTAAACTCCTCGTTTTTGTGGATCAGGCCCCAGTGCTGGTTGTTGATAATCGCCTTGAAGCCCATATCGGTGGCCTCAGCCACCAGCAAATCAACCGCCTGCCCAACCTTGTAATTGGCCGGCACATTATCGAGGTAACGGTCCAGGCGTGCGGTGGCGGTGATGCGGCGGGTGTGTTTGTCGAGGTAGACGTGCACCACGCAGTAGTCACCGGCTTGCAGCGTGCGTTTTTCTTCCGAGTAGGGCAGCAGCAGGTCTTTGGACAAACCCCAGTCGAGGAAGATGCCAATGCTGTTAACTTCCTTGACCTTCAAACTGGCGAATTCGCCTACCTGCACCTTGGGCTTTTCGTTGGTAGCGATCAGTTTGTCGTCGCTATCCAAATAGATGAACACATTCAGCCAGTCCTCGACTTCGCTCGGCGTGTCTTTTGGAATGTAGCGGTTGGGCAGAAGAATTTCGCCGTCGGCGCCGCCATCCAGATAAAGACCGAAGTTGGTGTGTTTAACCACCTGCAAACTGTTGAAACGTCCGATTAAAGCCATGTGCACTGCCCTCTTTGCGTGGCCGGCATTCTACCCGATGCGCACCGGCAACAGTGACGGCCCGGCGCCAATCACTGATAATTGCCGGCCACTGCGCCCGCTGAAGCTGCCGGGTGTTTTTACCTTTGCAATGGGCTATCCATGAACAGCGAACAGCAACACAACGCGCTTCACGGCGTCACCCTGGAAGCCATTGTCAGCGCACTGGCCGAACACTACGGCTGGGAAAAAC
>NZ_JBBNAH010000339.1:0-2991 GCF_037994325.1 Pseudomonas sp. | reverse complement strand
TTCCAAACCCCCTACTCGTGAAAACGGGTAGGGGGTTTGTTTTTGGGCGCAGAAAAGTTAACGGAGAAAAATGGCCTTTCCCGCAGCTTTCACATCTCGAATCTAGTTTTTAACCTCCTGCTTTTTAAAGTGGCTGGTTTCTATGCAATGTCCAGATGCGCCGATATGATGCGTGCCTCAAAGTTGAGCGGTCTGCAAATGCTGAAATTATTGGCTCTGCTGCAAGACGGGCGGTTTCATTCGGGTGAGGCTCTGGGTGCCGCGCTAGGCATTAGTCGTGCTGCTGTTTGGAAGCGTCTGCAGGAAATGGAGGTTAGCTCCGGCTTGGCGGTTCATAAGGTGCGGGGTCGAGGATACTGCTTGCCGAATCCGATCGTTTTACTCGAGTGCGAAAAACTGACCAATAATCCGGGCGATTGGGTCCCATACGTGCTTGATAGTGTTGACTCGACTAATGCTGAAGCTTTTCGTCGTTTAGAGGGTGGTGCGCAACCGGTATTTTTTGTTGTTGCGGAGCGTCAAACGGCTGGTCGTGGTCGTCGTGGCCGGGCGTGGGTCAGCCCATTCGCAGATAACATTTATTACAGTCTGATATTGCGCATTGAGGGCGGTGCCGGTCAGCTAGATGGTATGAGTCTCGTTGTTGGGCTCGCCGTATTGGCGGCTCTGCGAGAGCACGGCATTTCCGGTGCGGGGTTGAAGTGGCCTAACGACGTCCTGGTTTCCGGTCGGAAGATTGCGGGAATATTGCTGGAGATGACCGGTGACCCTGCGGACGTGTGTCACGTAGTTGTGGGTATTGGAGTTAATGTCAACATGCGTGATGTTGAAGCGGTCGATCAGCCTTGGACGTCGATGCGTAATGAGTTGGGCGTGTTGGTCGATCGGAATGCGTTTGTTAATAGCCTAAATGTGCATCTGTTCCAGTTTCTCTCTATTCATAGAGATGCCGGCTTTCAGGCACTTAAGCCTGTGTGGGAAGAGGCTCATCTCTGGCAGGGAAAAAATGTGCGTCTTGCGGCAGGCGTTCAGCATGTTGATGGCCTAGTGCTTGGCGTGGATGCGCGCGGTGCGTTGCGACTGTTGGTTGAAGGTGTTGAGCATCAATATAGTGGTGGTGAGCTTAGTCTGAGGCTGCGCGATGATTCTTGAGCTCGACTGCGGGAACAGTTTTATTAAATGGCGCGTACTGAACGATAAGGTCGTAGTGCGCGGCGGTGTGGTCGGTTCGTCGGACGAGCTGCTTGTGGCTCTCCATGGTGTGGCTGGTTTGGTGTTGCGCGCTGCGAGAATGGTAAGTGTGCGTAGCGATGAGGAGACTGAGGCAATTAAGGTGCTACTAGCTTCGCGCTTTAATGTAGAGCCGCTCTGCGCAAAGTCCGCTGAGAGTGCTGCTGGTGTGCACAATGGTTATAGCGAATATGAGCGCCTTGGGCTTGATCGCTGGTTGGCTATTCTGGCGGCATATCAACTTGCTGGTAAGGCTTGTCTTGTTCTTGATCTAGGCACTGCGGTTACCTCTGACTTTGTGGCTTCTGATGGAGAGCATCTCGGCGGCTTCATTTGTCCCGGTGTCCCGCTCATGCGTAACCAGTTACGTACCCATACCCGCCGAATTCGTTATGGCGATATAGCGGCAGAACAGGCGTTAAGAGTGTTGGTTCCGGGTCGTTCTACTGTTGAGGCGGTTGAGCGCGGCTGCTCGCTTATGCTGCGAGGGTTCGTCCAAACTCAGCTTGAGCTTGCTCGAGACTATTGGGGTGAAAACTTCGAAGTATTCCTCACTGGAGGAGATGCGGGCTCTGTAGAAGAGGTTCTCCCTGCTGCTCGGGTTATGCCTGATCTGATTTTCATTGGTCTGGCAATCGCATGCCCGTTGCCTTGAGGTCTGTATGCGTTGGTTATTTCTTTTATTCCTCGTTTTGAATCTATTTTACTACGTCTGGCACCAGCAGCAGGCGCCATTGCGAGTAAAAGAGGTAACTCCTCTATCTATGCATCAAGGCGTGCGCCAAGACATTCGGTTGCTGAGTGAGTCGGGTGGGGCGCAACCCCGTCGCGAGCATCCTGTTGATGCAAGTTCTGGATCGTCTGAGGTCTGCATGTTTCTTGGTGGCTTCGAGCAGGAAGATCAAGCGAAGGTGGTCGAACAGCGATTGATTACGTTGGATATCCAGTCTCAGGTCAAGATTGTCGACGCGCCTTCGGGATTGGATTATTGGGTCTACTTGCCTCCGCTGGCTTCTCGCCAAGCGTCTTTACGCCAGTTAAAAGAGTTGCAGGCGCGGAAAATTGACAGCTACATCATTACTCAGGGCGATTTATCGAATGGTATTTCCCTTGGGATGTTTCCTCGTAGCGAGTCAGCCGACAGCGTAATCCAGCGTTTGCGGGAAGTGGGGTACGAGCCGCAAATGCGCGAATTACCTCGCGCTCATCGTAACTTCTGGGTGCGAATTGCTCCTGAGAGCCGTCGTCTGGCGGATGATGGCTTGCTGCAATCTTTGGCTCGAGATTTCAGCGGCTTGCAGCATCAATTAATGCCGTGCGAAAGCATTGCATCGCCCAATTAGTTTGAATAGAATGGCGCCCGCTTTGCAGGGTTGCTCTCTGAGTGAGTCTGAAAAGTTGCTGTCGAAGTTGCTAACCTCAAGTTTTTATTGAGAAAATGCTTGACAGTAGGGTGGCATGAGTTAAGATGCCGCCTCGTTTTGGAGGGGTTCCCGAGCGGCCAAAGGGATCAGACTGTAAATCTGACGTCTACGACTTCGAAGGTTCGAATCCTTCCCCCTCCACCAAATTTCGCGTGAGTTGCAAGCTCCGCGGGCATGGTTCAATGGTAGAACCTCAGCCTTCCAAGCTGATGATGCGGGTTCGATTCCCGCTGCCCGCTCCAAGTTTGCAGGTTGTGCAAGGTGTTTCGCTCTTGTAGCTCAGTTGGTAGAGCACACCCTTGGTAAGGGTGAGGTCAGCGGTTCGAATCCGCTCAAG
>NZ_JBBNAH010000338.1:0-2047 GCF_037994325.1 Pseudomonas sp. | reverse complement strand
TTGCCGTCGTTGGTGTTGATGTCGTTGTTGGTCTTGTCTTGGCCCTGAACGCGCCACAGTTGGCCGTAGGAGACGGTGGTATCGATGGAACCGGTGACTTCGTCGTCGGCAAAGCTGAATTCCACCGCCTGGGCTTGTACGGCCACCAGCAACGGCAGGAGACCGGCGAAGGCAAAGCCTGCCTTGGACGGTGCGAAACGCAACATAGGACTACGGGACTTGAATTCCATCGAGACTTTACTCCGTGGACAGATCGTTATTCTTATTGGCCCCTTCTAGTGAAGGAGCTCATTACTGCCGCTAACTCTGAATGACGAGGGCGGTCTTTTAGTTGATCGGAAGTTTCCTCTTCCAACGTGTCTAGCACGCGCCCCCGAGCATTGCATGCACCATTGCGGGGCCAATTAATGTGATGCAATGCAACCATGGTGCCAAACAAGCGTTTCAATTCAATTTAATGGCGCCAACGTTTTATGGTTATCCGGACGATTAGTGACTGATCATTCATTAACCAGCTCAACCATTATTCAGGAAACAATTGCGTGATTTGTCCTACAACCTGGCGCGGATAGCCACTCAGCTGGGTTTGGGCAAAATTTCCTGGCCGTACAATCAGAAAAAAGGCAAGGGCTAAGCCCCAACCAATTTAGGGTTTTCTACTAAGAAGTGGGCGCGTTATTTCGGTAAGTAACAAAAAAGTGTTACCGGCAGAGTGCCAGTAACACTTTCCTTACTCGTGGGAAGGGAGTTTCAAACCTTAGGCCAGGCTTTTGCTGACGACCTCGTAAACATCAGACGACAGCTCTCCAGAGGCGAGAATCCGCTCTAGCTCGGCCTTCATCAGCGCCTGACGGCTGCTGTCGTATTTACGCCAGCGGGTTAGCGGCGCCAACTGGCGCGATGCGATCTGTGGGTTAAAGCCGTTCAAGGTGATCACCAAGTCCGCCAGGAAGCGGTAGCCCGAACCATCGGCGCTGTGGAAGTTGACCAGGTTCTGCCCGGCGAAAGCACCAATAAGTGCCCGCACCTTGTTGGGGTTTTTCAGCGTGAAGGCGGGGTGTTCCATCAGTGCCTTGACCCGCTCCAAGCCACCAGGTAGAGCGCTCGCCGCCTGCACGCTGAACCATTGGTCCATAACCAGCGGGTTGTCTTTGAAGTGCTCGGCGAAGCTCGCCAAGGCTTTGGCTTTCTCCGCGTCAAAGGCGGAATTGACCAACACCGCCAACGCCGTCAGGCGCTCGGTCATGTTGTCGCATGCTTCGTACTGCTCAAGGCATGCAGCCAGCAACTCAGGTTTACCACTCAGCATTAAGTATGAGAGCGCGATGTTTTGCAGACTGCGGCGAGCAAAATGTTCAGCCTGGGCGACGTATTCACTGTTACGGGATACCTCGCGGTTGGCCTGATAGCGCTGCCACAGCGGTGCATACAGGGCGTCGGCCAACTCTTTACGGGCAAACTCACGGGCGCTGTGGATGGCGTCAACGTCAGCCACTTCACTGATTTCGGTGAGGTAGGCCTCACTGGGCAGCGAGAGCATTTCCGCCACCATGGCCTGATCCAGGCTGTCATCGGTAAGCAGCGTGTTCAGCGCAGTGACCAAGCGCTGATCCAACTGCAGCGCTTCGCCACGCTGATGCTGACCGATCAACTCTTGCAGCACCTGCACCGACAACTGCTGGCCGGCTTCCCAACGGTTAAAGCCGTCGGCGTCGTGCTGCATCAGAAACATCAGTTGGTCGCGGCTGTAGGGGAAGCTCAGTTTTACCGGGGCCGACAGACCGCGCAGCAAGGACGGCAACGGCTGCTCAGCCACCTCGACAAAGGTAAAGCTTTGCTCGGCTTCGGTCACCGCAATCACAGTCGACTCACCACGCGCAGCGCCCTCGCCCGCCAGCTTCAACGGCAAAGGCTGACCCTGAGCGCCGAGCAAGCCCAGCTCGACCGGAATCACAAACGGCAGCTTCTCGGTTTGCCCTGGCGTGGCCGGGCAGCTTTGGCGGAAAGTCAGGGTGTAGGTTTTAGCGGCAGCGTCATAGGCCTCGCT
>NZ_JBBNAH010000337.1:0-5260 GCF_037994325.1 Pseudomonas sp. | reverse complement strand
TTTATGTCAGCCCAAAGCGCTGGCGCAGCGCATCGGCATACTCGCGCCACTGCTGCAGCAATGCTTGCTGCGCCTCGCTGGCGGTGCTCCACGCCTGCTCTAGAGCGCGGTCAAAGTCGGCCAGGGTATTGGGCGCGCCCCATTGCCGTTCACTTAAGCGTTGTTGGCAAAAGTGCCGCCATTGCTCTTGTTCGGCCGTGGTAAGGGTCTGGGAAAAGTTTCGCGCGCGGTAGCGAAATAACAGTTCAGGTAAGCGCCCATCATCGAATGGCCATTGTTCCATGGCTAAACGTTGCGGATCAGCAGCACGCACTTGCTCGCACAAACGTCTATCCCGGTCACCTATAAAACCGTCATATAACTGCTGCTCAGGATCTTCGCTGGGGGTAAATTCTTCAGCCGCATAAAGCGTCTGCAATTTTTCCTGCCAAGTTGCCTGGCTGTCGCGCAGCAACGTCGCGCGGGTTTCAATTGCGTGCATATCCAGTTGCAAACGCTGTTTATCTTCTTCACGCAGTACGCCCATGGGCGCCACTACGGGGCAGCGATTGATGTGCAAAAGTTTCAAGGGCACCGGCAACTGCCCTTCGGCCAATTGTTCACGGCGGGTGTAAAGCAGGCGGCGCAAGTTTTCTGCATCAAGCTGCAACAGCGGCGCGGGATCATTCTGCAAGTCACAGACAATCAATGCATTGCGATTACGCGGGTGCCAAGCCAAGGGCAACACCACCGCCAGATAATTACGTGCAGCAGAAAAACGTCCGGATATATGTACCAAGGGTTGTAACAGACGAACTTGGTCGAGCACCTTCTGTTTAGTGCGCAACTGGTAGAGGTAGTCGTACAGTTTGGGTTGTTTGTCGCGCACTAACTTGGCCAGGCCGATGGTGGCCCGCACATCGGACAACGCATCGTGCGCCTGACCATGGTCGATGCCATTGGCGGCCGTCAGCCGCTCCAACTTAAGGCTGACCCTGCCCTCCTCCATTGGCCACTCAATGCCTTCGGGGCGCAGTGCATACGCGGTGCGCACCACATCAATCAAATCCCAGCGGCTATTGCCGCCTTGCCACTCGCGGGCATAGGGGTCGAAAAAATTGCGGTACAGGCTGTAGCGGGTCACTTCATCATCAAAGCGCAGGCTGTTGTAACCGGCGCTGCAGGTGGCGGGCACGGCCATTTCAGCGTGCACGCGGGTCATAAAGTCGGCTTCATCCAGCCCCTCGCGCGCTAAACGCTCCGGGGTTATGCCGGTAATCATGCAGGCCATAGGGTGCGGCAAGATATCGTCGCTGGGCCGGCAGTAGATGTTCAGCGGCTCACCGATTTCGTTAAGCGCTTCGTCAGTGCGAATGCCGGCCACTTGCAGCGGCCGGTCACTGCGCGGGTCGATGCCGGTGGTTTCGAAGTCGTACCAAAAGATGCTTGCGCTCACGGCGATTCCTTATCGTGCGGAAATGACAGCGGCGGCAGTCTAGCACTGGAAAAAACCGCGACCGCCCGCCCGGCGACGGCAAATGCGCCCGGCACACAACCTTGATGCGCCGCACAGCCCACGCAATCCGGGCTTGCCGCCGCAGTGGCCGACCGCTAGCATGCGGCCATTCGGAGAACCTACCCACAAGGATGTAAGCATGACCGACACCCTCGCACCCAATCCCTTCGCCGCACCGGCCAGCAACCTGCAGGCCATCCCCGACGCCGCTGGCGTACCCACCATTGATGAAGCCTTGAGCCGTGGTTACGACTTCGGTATCAACGATCTGCTGGGTGAGTCCTGGCGCCGTACCAAGGGCACCAAAGGCATTATTATCGGTGGCTTCGTGGTGTTCTACGCAGCCCTCTTCGCGGTCACCAACATTCTTACCCTGCTACTGACCCTCTTTGGCGTGGCAGGTGTTGCTGGCCTGGGCCTGCTCAGCGGTGGTGATGGCGGCGCCATGGCAATGGGCGCAATCGTGGCGTTTTTCATCGGCTCCATGCTGATGATGTTCCTCGCCACGGCCCTGGTTTATCCGTTCCTGGCCGGTATCAATATGATCGGTATCCGCGCCGCCGCGGGTCAGCCGGTAAGCTTTGGGGAAATGTTCAGCCACTTCGGCCGCTTTGTTCCTATCGTGATTACCACCCTGCTGATGAGCGTATTGATCACCATCGGCTACTTGCTGTTTGTGATTCCGGGCATCTACCTGAGCGTGGCCTACATTCTGGCCATTCCGCTGGTGGTTGAACGTGGCCTGTCGCCATGGCAAGCCCTGGAAACCTCGCGCAAAGCCATTAGCCAACACTGGTTCAAGGTGCTGGGTCTGCTGCTGATTCTCGGCGTGCTGATGTCGCTGAGCGTGTTCACCCTGTTTATTGGCCTGCTGTGGCTGATCCCGCTGATGGTGCTGACCCTCGGCGTGCTGTACCGCACTATTTTTGGTGTGCTGCCTGTTGCCAGCAAGTAAGCCTCGACCACTTAAGTCGAGCTCGGCACCGGACCATTTGCGTGGTCCGGTTGCTCTCCGGCCTGCTGCTCGCTAGCATCGGGCTTTCCTCGACACAGTGCGCTGATGCCTCTCTCCCCTTCCCCCGCGATTCAGACCACCGCCGCGCCTGGCGCCGTGCTGGATACCCGCTTCCATGTGGAAACCCCGGAAGGCATCGACCTGGTCATGCGCCCTGCCGGTTTGTTGGTGCGCGCCTTGGCGTTTGCCATCGACCTGGTCATTCGCGGTCTGATTCTCGGCGCCGCCATGTTCCTGCTTAGTTTGCTTGGCCAGCTCGGCATGGGCTTGGGCGCCATTCTGTATTTCCTGGTGAACTGGTGGTACATGGTGCTTTTCGAGGTGCTCAACCAAGGGCGCTCGCCAGGTAAGCAGTACATGGGCCTGCGTGTGGTGCACGACGACGGCACACCCATCGGCTGGGCCGCCTCACTGACCCGCAACCTGCTGCGCTTTGTCGATGTACTGCCCTTTGCCTACGCCTTCGGCATTATCAGTTGCCTGTACAGCAACACCTTTAAACGCCTGGGCGATCTGGCCGCCGGCACCTTGGTGGTGTACCGCGATATGCCGCTGCAACGCCCGCCCCTGGTCAGCGCCGAACCTCTGCGCTCGCCTTTTACCCTGAGCCTGAATGAGCAACGTGCGGTAATGGGTTTCAGCGAGCGCCAAGGCGAACTGTCGCCAGCTCGCCGTGAGGAATTGGCGGCGATTCTTGCCGAGCCTTTGCAGGTGCCCGCGGCTCAAGCCGAGCAGCAACTCAACCGCATCGCCAGCGGTTTGCTGGGGCCGACATGAAAGCGCCGACATGAAACAGACCCTGTTCGAAAGCCGCTATCAAGCCGAATGGCAGCGCTTTACCAGCGTGCTGGAAGCACTTGAGCGCGGCAAAGCCAGCAGCGAAGCCAGCCAGGCATTTGCCGCCGATTACCGGCGCCTCTGCCACCAACTGGCGCTGGCCCAAGAGCGCGGTTACAGCAGCCACCTGATCGACCAACTGCAACTGTTGGCCATGCGCGGTCATCAGCAGTTTTACCGGCACCGCAGTCACCTCGGCGCGCAGATTATTCAATTCGTACTCGGCGGCTTTGCCCGGTTGGTGCGCGAAGAATGGCGCAGCGTATTGATCGCCACCCTGGTGTTTTTTGGCAGCCTGATATTGATGGGTTCGCTGGTCTATTTTTTCCCCGACCTGATTTACAGCCTGATGGCCCCCGACCAGGTGGCCGACATGGAACATATGTATGACCCCGAAGCCAGCCGTATCGGCCGCGATAAGCGCGACGCCGGCGATGACTGGATGATGTTCGGCTACTACATCATGAACAACATCGGCATCTCTTTTCAGACCTTTGCCAGCGGCTTGCTGTTTGGCCTGGGCAGCCTGTTTTTCCTGCTCTTCAACGGCCTGACCATTGGCGCCGTCGCCGGCCACCTCACCCAAGTTGGCTACACCGAAACCTTCTGGTCGTTTGTCATCGGCCATGGCGCTTTTGAGCTGACCGGCATCGTGTTTTCCGGCGCGGCCGGCCTGAAGATGGGTTGGGCGCTGCTGGCACCAGGGCGCTACACCCGCCTCGAAGCCCTGCGCCTGGCCAGCGGTCGTGCAGTGCAACTGGTCGCCGGGGTGATTTTGTTCTTGCTGATCGCCGCCTTTGTCGAAGCCTATTGGTCATCGATGACCTACACCACGCCTATGGTGAAATACATCGTTGGCGCCGGATTGTGGACCCTGGTGCTGAGCTACTTCATCTTTGCCGGTCGGAGCCAGCATGCGCCTGACTGACGCCAGCGTCGCCATTCGCCCACGCAGTAACTGGGAAGCCATCGATCTCGGCGTGCTGCTGGCCCGTCAGCACGTGCGCGTGCTGTTTTGCAGTTGGCTGCTGGTCACCGTGCCGATCTTTGCCCTGATCACTGCCGTACTGTGGAATTACCCGAGTGTGGCGATGTGTGTGTTGTGGCTGCTCAAGCCGGCGTTTGACCGCTTACCGCTGCATATTCTTTCCCAGGCCCTGTTTGGCAATACGCCCACGGTGAAACAGGCGGTCAAAGCCTGGCCGCGTCTGCTTAAACCGCAACTGTTCAAAAGCCTGATCTGGCGCCGCTTGAGCCTGACCCGCAGCTTCGACTTGCCGGTGGTGCAACTCGAAGGCCTGGCCGGCGATGCACGCAGTAAACGCCTAGTGGTGCTTGGGCAGAAAAGCACCGGCGCAGCCACCTGGCTGACGGTTATTGGTGTGCATGTGGAAAGCGCCTTGCTGATCGGCATGAGCGCGCTGTTTTACTTGCTGCTGCCACAACAAATGAAAACCGACTGGGACTGGCAAAGCCTGATCAACCCCGCTGCCGGCGAATGGCTGTGGCTCGAACACCTGTACAACTCCATGTACTTGCTGGTGCTGGCGGTATGGGAACCCGTCTATGTGGCCTGCGGTTTCACCCTCTACCTGAACCGCCGCACCACACTTGAAGGTTGGGATATCGAGCTGACCTTCCGCCGCCTGCGCCAACGCCTGACCGGTATCGCCTATGTGCTGGTGCTTGGCTTTGCCGCCCTGCTGTTGCATACCCCCAATAGCGCCTGGGCTGCCGATATACCGGCGGCCACCGGCAGTTGCCCGATTCCCTTCGACGACCCCATCGGCCCGGACAAAGAGCGCCTACAAAACCAGGCGCTAACGGGCAAAGCGGCGCAGTCCTCAATCAACAAAATCCTCGACGAGCCACCGTTTCAAAACCGCGAAACCGTGACCCGCTATCACTTTGGC
>NZ_JBBNAH010000336.1:0-2856 GCF_037994325.1 Pseudomonas sp. | reverse complement strand
GCCGAGCACACCCTACGACAGCTCAATCAGACAAAAAGGGTCAAGGGCCTGGCAGCGCAATTCCTGGAGTTGGCTGCTGGCGAGGTGCAAGCAATCGTAGCGTTGCAGCTGCGCGACCTCGCCCGCCGCGCTCACCCGCAAACCATCGCCAGCACTCAACACCAGCAACGTCTTCGCCGAGCTAAACACTGTGCTTTCGCCCGCCGCCATCCACTGCAAGCGAGCCGAGCAGCGGGCTGGCGCATAGATCAGGTTGAAGTCGCGAATCGCCCCACCCAACAGGCTGCATTGCACGTGGCTATCGCCAGAAAAGGCAAATGCATCGAACGCCTGCAACGGCCGGGTCAGTTGCCCATCCACCGCCAATTGCATGCCGTCCCCTTCAAGCACGGTGATGATGCGCTGGTAGCCGGCAAACACGGAAAACGGCCCTGGCTGGGCAATATCGGCAATCGACAAGCGCCAGCTGAATGCCTCGCTGCCATCGCCATCGCGGAGCATTTCCAGGGTCGTGCCGCCGCCGTTTTTCCACGGCATACGCGGGTAGTCGGCGGCGCGCAGCACCTGCCAGGTCATGAGCTAAAACGCCCTTCCAGGCGATGACGGGAACCGGGGTAAAGCAAGCGGGCAACGGTGACGGTGCGGCGCCCCGACCAGGTGCGACGGCGAATCAATAGGCAAGGCTCGCCGCGTTCAATCTGCAGCAGCTTGCATTCGGCCGGTTCGGCCAGAATGGCTTCAACCACATGCTCGCCTTCGCTCATCGGCGCAATCTGCATCAGGTAGGCATAAGGCGTGGCCACGGTGAAATCCTGCGCCAGGTAGTCAGGGGCCACCGTGGCGTTAACGTAGCGGTCTTCTATCTGCACCGGCACATCGTTCTCAAAATGCACGATCACCGAATGGAACACCCGCTCGCCTTCACGCACATCCAGGGCCATGGCCCGCTCGGCGCCGGCTTTTTCTTCCGCCAAGAGCACCACCAGACAATGGTGGCGATGACCACGGGCGGCGATTTCATCGGCAATGTTGTGCACTTCAAACAGTGCCGACTGACCCTTGGGCTCGGCAACAAAGGTGCCGACGCCCTGCATGCGCACCAGCAGCCCTTCGGCCGTGAGCTCGCGCAAGGCGCGGTTGATGGTCATGCGGCTAAAGCCCAGTTGGCTGACCAACTCGCTTTCCGAGGGCACGCGGTGATGGGGCGGCCACACGCCAGTGTGAATTTGCGCGCTGATCATTTGCTTGACCCGCGCATACAGCGGCGCAGGCACTTCGCCTAGCTGCGCGGCCAGAGTGGCCATCTCGGACGATGGAGCGGACACGGCAATCTCCTGTGCAATTCAGTGCTGCGGGCGCAACGTGGGCCAGAGTTTACGTTTCCGCTCTGGCTCTGTATATGTATATACAACCTAGAAGCCGCCCTTGGAGCGCCCGGAATATGCCTGTTTTTTATGCTGAGCGCGCCTTGTTGGCCAGCGGTTGGGCACGCAATGTGCGCCTGGAGGTGGGTGCCGACGGCCTGCTGCAACAGCTGCAAAGCGATGCCCATGCCGACGGCGCCGAGCGCCTGAACGGCCCGCTGCTGCCGGGCATGCCCAACCTGCATTCCCACGCCTTTCAACGGCTGATGGCCGGCCTGGCGGAAGTGGCCGGCAACCCCAATGACAGCTTCTGGACCTGGCGCGAGCTGATGTATCGCCTGGTAGGCAAACTGACACCTGAGCAGATTCAAATCATCGCCCGCCAGCTGTATATCGAAATGCTCAAAGCTGGCTACACCAGTGTCGCCGAGTTCCACTACGTGCACCACGACAGCCATGGCCAGGCCTACGCCAACCCGGCTGAGCTGGGCATGCGTATCAGTGAAGCTGCAACGCAGAGCGGCATCGGCCTGACCTTGCTGCCGGTGCTCTATAGCCACTCAGGCTTTGGCGGCCAGGCACCTAACGAAGGCCAGCGGCGGTTTATCCACAGCAGCGACAGTTACCTCGCCTTGCAGCAACAGCTACAAAGCGCTTTGGCCGGCTCGACGACTCAGCGCCTGGGCCTGTGCTTTCACTCCTTGCGCGCGGTAACGCCTGGGCAAATCGAGCAGGTGTTGGCGGCGAGCGATACCAGCAGCCCAGTGCATATCCATATCGCCGAGCAGCAAAAGGAAGTCGACGACTGCCTGGCCTGGAGCCAAAAGCGGCCGCTGCAATGGCTGTTCGACCATGCGCCAGTGGATAACCGCTGGTGCCTGGTGCACGCCACCCACGCCAACCCCGAAGAAGTCCGGCAGATGGCCGCCAGCCAGGCGGTTGCCGGCCTGTGCCTGACCACCGAAGCCAACCTCGGCGACGGTATTTTCCCGGCGGTGGATTACCTCGCCCAGGGCGGCCGTTTAGGCATTGGTTCCGATAGCCATATATCAGTGAGCGTGGCCGAGGAATTGCGCTGGCTGGAATACGGCCAACGTCTGCGCGACCAGAAGCGCAATCGCCTATACCGCAGCGACCAGCCGATGATTGGCCGCACCCTGTACGACGCTGCACTGGCTGGCGGTGCGCAAGCGCTCGGGCAACCGATTGGTGAGCTGGCGGTGGGCAAGCGAGCGGACTTTGTCGTGCTCGATGGTGCCGACCCATACATTGCCTGCGCCGAAGGCGACGCCATTCTTAACCGCTGGTTATTTGCCGGCGGCGACCGTCAGGTGCGTGATGTGATGGTGGCGGGCCAATGGCTGGTCCGTGAAGGGCGGCATAAGGATGAACAGGCCAGCGCCCATGCGTTTACCGGCGTGCTCAAGGCCATGTTGTAGGGCGTGCTGCGCGCACCAAGCGATTTCCCGGCTATCGCCATGGTGCGCACAGC
>NZ_JBBNAH010000335.1:0-4239 GCF_037994325.1 Pseudomonas sp. | reverse complement strand
CGACGCGCGCCCGAACAACCCTTTCAGCCGCACGAGAACCCCAGGAATACGCAGCACCATAAGGAACGAACCAATCGCGGCGTAAATTAACCACTCTTCGATATCTGCTCGTACAACCCAAAGCATATGCAGCAGTACCAAAGCCAACACCCCGTAAATAATGCGGTGCAACACTCTCCACCGCCTACCAAGCTTGCGGATACTCCAGCGATTAGAAGTCGCAGCCAGAATCAGCAACCCAAGAAACGCCAGGGCACCGACAAAGATATAAGGCCGCTTACGCAGATCGATCAACAGTTGCCCCACATCCATCCCTAAGACAAAGACTGCATAGGCTGAAAGGTGCAGTACCACATAAGCAAAACACCACAAACCCAGCTGGCGCCGCACGGCTATCCAGCCACCCCATCCGCTAAACCGCTGTAAAGGGGTCATGGCCAAGGTGAGCAAAAGAATTGCCAGCGCCGCCACCCCCAAACGATCAACCAACACCTTGCCAGGATCAGGCCCGAGCGCAAAAGACCACGCCTGATAAAGCCAGAACAGAGGGAGAATCGGCCCCACACAGAACACCGCTATACGCCAAAGCCGATATCGCATCAGTAATTCGTCCGCAGATCTAAGCCGCTATACAACGAGGCCACTTCGTCGTAGCCATTAAAAAGGCGAGTAGGCATTACATTCGGACTGAAGAGGCTGCTAGGCAACCGGCGCTCGTGAGCCTGGGTCCACCGTGGATGATCGACCGCAGGATTTACGTTGGCATAAAAGCCGTATTCGTCAGCCGCGAGACTCTGCCACGTGTTTTTTGGTTGCTCAGCGGTGAGGGTGATACGCACGATGGACTTGATGCTTTTAAAGCCATACTTCCACGGCACCACCAAGCGCAGCGGCGCACCGTTCTGACCAGGCAGTACACGGCCGTACATGCCCACAGACAGAATCGCCAATGGATGCATAGCCTCATCCAAGCGAAGGCCTTCTATATATGGCCAGTCGATCAGGGAGAAACTAGAGCTCTGCCCTTCCATTTGCTTACGGTCGACGATGGTTTCAAAGCGCACATACTTAGCGTTGGCCGTTGGCTCAAAACGCTTGAGCACATCGCCCAGTGAAAACCCCAACCAGGGAATCACCATCGACCACGCCTCTACGCAGCGCAGCCGATAGATACGCTCCTCAAGCTGCTGCTCTTTAAAGAGATCTTCTACGGCATAGCGACCAGGCTTTCCGACCTCACCATCGACCACCACTGTCCACGGCTCCGTTTTGAACGACCCTGCAAGGCGCGCAGGATCGCCTTTGTCTGGCCCGAACTCGTAAAAGTTGTTGTAGTGAGTGGCGTCTTTATAAGGCGTAAGGGTTTCGTTGCCGGCAGCAACAGCCTGCCATCGCGCAGTTTTGAGCTTTTCAGCAAACCAGTCAGGCGCCGGGGCAGCTTCAACATCGGCATAAGGGGAGGCTTCTGCCTGGACGACCACAGGTAACGCGAGAGCCGCAACGACACCACCAGCGGCAGCGAAGAAAGATCGGCGGGAGAGGTAAATCGACTCAGGCGTGACGTCAGATTCGCGCGACGCGGAAGCAGAAGGGATTTTGATTAACATAAGAACTCCGCGACTATGGGGGACTGATGCGCCAATAGACCGCGGAGCCTGGGGGAAATTACATCACTCAGCAGTTTTCCGGCGACGCAGACGAAGCAAGTACTGCACCGGGCCAGAAGCAGCGTAAGCCAGGAAGATCAGCAACAGAATACGCGGTGGATCACTGAACACCACAGCGAACACCAACACCACAGCAAGAATGGCTACAAACGGCACACGGCCCTTCAAGTCCAGATCTTTGAAACTGTAGTACTTGATATTGCTGACCATCAGCATGCCCGCCGCCGCCACCAACAAGGCGACCACGAACGACATATTCGACCCCTTGATACCGAAATCGCTAAAAGCCCAAACGGTACCGGCAACCACACCGGCGGCTGCCGGACTGGCCAGACCAATGAAGTAGCGTTTATCGACAGTGCCGATCTGCGTATTGAAACGCGCCAGGCGCAGCGCAGCGCCAGCCACATAAATAAACGCCACCATCCAACCTACCTTACCCATGCTACCCAGCGCCCACTCAAAGGCGAGCAACGCCGGGGCCACACCAAAGGCAACCATATCGGACAAGGAGTCGTACTCAGCACCGAATGCGCTCTGAGTGTTGGTCAGACGGGCAACGCGGCCATCCAGACTATCAAGCACCATGGCGACGAACACAGTCGCCGCTGCCACTTCAAAATTGCCGTTTACTGCGTTGATGATGGAGTAGAAGCCAGCGAACAAGTTGGCGGTGGTGAACAGGTTAGGCAGCAGATAGATACCACGATGCCGGACCTTGCGCCCTTCGGCGTCATGTCCTTCTTCAACATGTTCATCGATAGGCAGCAGGCTTTCTGCATCATCGGAACCGGTAGCCGGGTCCTCGGGACGTTCGTTCATGAACATTACCTTGCAACGGGTTTGGATAGTTTTCGACCAAATTGCCGATTCGGGGTTCAGCCCTCCTCAGCGGTAAGGCTTTATACCAGAAGCCTTAGCCTAGAACGAAAAAACGCGGCCGTAGCCGCGTTCTTTCTAGATGTCGACAGCCTTAGTTCTTGGCTTTGTCGACGATCTTGTTGGCAGCAATCCACGGCATCATGGAACGCAGCTGCTCACCGATGATCTCGATACCGTGCGCAGCGTTGTTACGACGCTTGGCGGTCATCGACGGATAGTTGGTGGCGCCTTCGCTGATGAACATCTTGGCGTATTCGCCGTCTTGAATGCGCTTCAGAGCGTTACGCATAGCCTGACGGGATTCGGCGTTGATAACTTCTGGGCCGGTCACGTACTCGCCGTATTCAGCGTTGTTGGAGATCGAGTAGTTCATGTTGGCGATACCGCCTTCGTACATGAGGTCAACGATCAGCTTCAGTTCGTGCAGGCACTCGAAGTAAGCCATTTCTGGCGCGTAGCCCGCTTCAACCAAGGTTTCGAAACCGGCTTTAACCAGCTCAACAGTACCGCCACACAGAACGGCTTGTTCGCCGAACAGGTCGGTTTCGGTTTCGTCTTTAAAGGTGGTTTCGATGATGCCAGTACGGCCGCCGCCAACGCCCGATGCGTAGGACAGCGCAACGTTCTTGGCGTTGCCCGAAGCATCCTGATAAACAGCGATCAGGTCGGGGATACCGCCGCCTTTGACGAACTCGGTACGCACGGTGTGGCCCGGAGCTTTCGGCGCGATCATGATTACGTCGAGGTCAGCGCGTGGCACAACTTGGTTGTAGTGAATCGCGAAGCCGTGGGAGAACGCCAGGGTGGCGCCCTTCTTGATGTTCGGCTCAACTTCATTTTTGTACAGCTGGGACTGGAACTCGTCCGGGGTCAGGATCATGACCAGATCGGCAGCAGCAACAGCAGCGGGCACGTCAGCCACTTTCAGACCGTGAGCTTCAGCCTTGGCGCGAGTAGCCGAACCTGGACGCAGGCCAACGGTAACGTCAACGCCGGAGTCTTTCAGGTTGCATGCCTGAGCGTGGCCCTGGGAGCCGTAACCGATGATGGCTACTTTTTTGCCCTGGATGATCGAAAGGTCGCAATCTTTATCGTAAAAAACTTTCATGAATTTCCCCTGATATCTGAGGCCCGCCAGGGCCTCGCGCTGAATGAGTTAGATGCTAAGAACTTTGTCGCCACGGGCAATGCCGGTAACGCCACTGCGGACAGTTTCCAGAATGGAGCTAGTGCCCACGGCCTGGATAAAACTGTCCAGCTTGTCGCTGGTTCCCGCGAGCTGGATGGTGTAGACGCTGCTGGTCACATCCACGATCTGGCCACGGAAAATATCGGTAGTACGCTTGATCTCTGCACGCTGGGCACCCGTCGCTTTGACTTTTACCAACATCAGTTCGCGCTCGATATGAGAGCTTTCCGAAAGGTTTACCAGCTTTACCACTTCGATCAGCTTGTTGAGGTTTTTGGTGATCTGCTCGATCACCTCATCATGGCCAACGGTGGTCAAGGTCAGACGCGACAGGGTCGGGTCTTCGGTTGGCGCCACAGTCAGACTTTCGATGTTGTAGTTACGCTGCGAGAACAGACCCACAACACGGGACAACGCGCCCGGCTCGTTTTCCAGCAGCAGAGAGATAATGTGCCGCATGATTATGTCCTCTCCGTCTTGCTGAGCCACATGTCACGCATG
>NZ_JBBNAH010000334.1:0-6637 GCF_037994325.1 Pseudomonas sp. | reverse complement strand
GCCCATGGCCGCGCTGTTAGCGGCGAAGTCGGCGGTGCGGGTGTTGAGTTGGCTGGTGAGGATGGCCATGGGGCGCTCCGGAAAATTCGCTGCTTTTCTCCCCTCTACCGCTTGCGGGAGAGGGGCCGGGGGTGAGGGCCGGGGCGTACGCAAATCGTGCGCGCAGCGACCCTCACCCTAGCCCTCTCCCAGTGGGAGAGGGGACTGACCGTGTTGGCTTAGCGGGTTTCGTTAAACAACTCGCGGCCGATCAACATCCGCCGAATTTCACTGGTGCCCGCGCCAATTTCGTACAGCTTGGCGTCGCGCAGTAAACGGCCGGTGGGGAATTCATTGATATAGCCGTTGCCGCCCAAAATCTGGATGGCATCCAGGGCCATTTGCGTGGCGCGCTCGGCGCTATAGAGGATCACGCCGGCAGCGTCTTTGCGCGTGGTTTCGCCGCGGTCGCAGGCGTTGGCCACGGCATACAGGTAGGCGCGGCTGGCGTTGAGTTGGGTGTACATATCGGCGACTTTGCCTTGGATCAGCTGGAATTCGCCGATGCTTTGCCCGAACTGTTTGCGGTCGTGGATGTAGGGAACAATCACGTCCATGCATGCCTGCATAATGCCGATGGGGCCGCCGGACAGCACCACGCGCTCGTAGTCCAGGCCACTCATCAACACTTTCACGCCGCCGTTGAGCACGCCGAGGATGCTTTCTTCCGGCACGTGCACGTCATCGAAAAACAGTTCGCAGGTGTTAGAACCGCGCATGCCGAGCTTGTCGAATTTGCTGCCACGGGAGAAACCTTTCCAGTCGCGCTCGACGATAAACGCGGTGATGCCATGGGCGCCTTTTTCCAGGTCGGTTTTGGCGTAGATCACGTAGGTGTTGGCGTCCGGCCCGTTGGTAATCCAGGTTTTGCTGCCGTTAAGCACGTAGTGGTCGCCGCGTTTGTCGGCGCGCAGCTTCATGGACACCACATCAGAACCGGCGTTGGGCTCGCTCATCGCCAGCGCGCCGATGTGTTCGCCGCTGATCAACTTGGGCAGGTAGTGGGCTTTTTGTTCCGCCGTACCGTTGCGGTTGATCTGGTTAACGCAGAGGTTGGAGTGGGCGCCGTAGGACAGGCCTACGGAGGCCGAACCACGGCTGATTTCTTCAATGGCCACCACGTGGGCCAAATAGCCCAGGCCGGCGCCGCCGTATTCTTCGCTAACGGTGATGCCCAGCAGGCCCATGTCACCAAACTTGCGCCACATATCGGCGGGGAACAGGTTGTCGCTGTCGATGGCGGCGGCACGTGGCGCCAACTCGGCGGCAACAAAGGCCTGCACTTGGTCGCGCAGCATGTCGATGGTTTCGCCGAGGGCAAAGTTCAGGGAGGGATAGCTCATTGGGGCACCTGCTAATTGTTTTTGTGCGGCACATGTTGAGTGGCGGGCGAGGGTGGCCAGCCGGTTTCAGTACTTAAACGGTGGCTTCGGCCATGGCAGCCAGGCAGCGCTCTTCGGCGGTGTCGAGCTCCAGTTGCATTTGCTCGATATCGAGCAATTGCTGGCGCAGCTGTTCGCGGCGCTCGGCGATCTTGCGCATAAAGGTTTCGAGTTGTTTGTGGTTGCCGCTGGGGTCGTAGAGCTCAATCAGTTCGTGGCATTCGGCGAGGGAAAAACCAATGCGCTTGCCGCGCAAAATCAGTTTTAGCGAGACCTTGTCGCGCGCGGAGTAAACGCGCTCTTGGCCCCGGCGCTCGGGGTTGAGCATGCCTTGTTCTTCGTAGAAACGAATGGTGCGGGTGGTGATATCCAGCTCGCGGGCAAGGTCGGAAATGCTGTAGGTGGTCGACATGGGAAAACGCTCTCAGGGAGTTCTTACCTTTACGTTAACGTAAAGTAGATTTCCCTATAGCGTCAAGACGGTTTTTCTGCGCCGTTTTGCCTTACTCGGCTTTGCGTGGGCTTTGTGGCGGCGGGTTAATGCCCATGGACACGTAAATGCTGGTGAAGGCATCGACGCCGATATTGGCCGGTTTCACCCATTCCACGGGCACGTAGAGCAAGCCGCCGCCAATGGGAATCGGTGCGGTGGGCACCAGCACGGCGTAGTACATACGGCCGTCGATATCGATGGGTTCGGGGTTGGGCATTAGCGCCAGCACAGCCACGCCATCACCACCAAACAAACACCACACCGGGCTCATGGCGTTGATGTCGGCGCCTTCTTTTTTATCCAGCAGGGCAACAAAACGATCGGCCAGGTTGTACAGCTTGCCGAACAGCGGAATACGCCGCAGGGTCACGTCGGTCAGCCAGGCCAGCGGTTTACGCAACCCCAGTTGCACGGCCAGCCCCAGCAGATAAATCGCCACCACCAGCAAAATGGTGCCCAGGCCATAGGCCAGATAGGTGTTGCTGGCAAAAGGTTGGCCCATTGCGGCAAATACGCCGCCAATGTAGGTAGACGGGCCGATTACGCGGTTAAGCAGGCTGACTACCCACGTCAGCAAAATCATGGTCAGGGTCAACGGCAGCAATACGATCAGCCCTGCTAACCAGGTGGTCAGCAGGGAGTTAAAGCTTTTCTTCAGCATCGGGGAATTCCGCAGCGATTAGGCGATGGCCTTGAGGGTGAACACCTGGGTGATCTGTTGCAAGTGACCATCCCACACATAGCGCAAGTGCTCGCCTTGGGTGGGAAGGGTGGCGGCTGGCGGGCGAAACAATGCCGCACATTCGCCTTCGGCGTGGCGCACGCTGCGGTATAGCAGGCCCCAGGAGCGCAGCTTGCGACGCTCGGCGGCAAAGCGTTGCGGCACGCTGTAGTCGTCAGGGTCGGGGTGGTGCAGTTCTTCGTAGCCTTGGCGAATATCGTCCAGCGGCTGCTGCACCTTGCACACGTACGTGCGCATGGTCAGTTCCATGCTCGGTTCATGGGTGGCGCGCATAAAGCGCTCGCGGTGGTAGCGGGTTTCGGCGATGGCGGTTTGCAGGCTACTGCCGCAGTAGTACACACCGTATTGGCCGTCGGTGAAACGGCTTTTCGCGCCGACATGGGTAAAGGCCGCCATCAGCGGCGAGGCGCCGGGGCCGCAGACGCGGTCTTCGGGGGCAACATGGTTAAGCAGGCCGGCCTCTTCGCGCAGTCGATCGTTGGTCAGGCTTTCAATCAGAAAGGCTTGTTCCAGATCGGCAGGATCCAGCACATCTTCAAATACCGAAATCGGCGGAAAGGCGCTGGAAACGATGCGATAGGCCCGCATCCATGCAGGCAGAACTTGAGTCGGTTGTTTCAACCACGTACTCCATCCAGGTAGCGACGTACCACGGCAATATCCATCACGCCGCCAGCCAGCATCAACTGCAAGGCGCTTAAACCATTGAACGGTGCTTCGCTGTTTGCCTTGCGAATCCAGTCGTAAGTTGACGGTTTGTCGCCAAACAGAATACGCAGGGATTTGTGAATACCCATCAGGTACGACACCCGCTCCAAGGTATCGCGCGGCAAGCGGATTTCCGGCAACTGACGGTATTTGTACAGGGTGCTGCGGCCGATGGAGCCGAGCAGCACGGTCTGTTCTTCCACCGTGCAGTTCCATTTCTCCATCAGGTTGAAGAAAAACTTCAGCGCCACGTGCCCTGCGTGAGCCGAATCGAGGTCGAGGGCTGCGCTGGTTGAGGCGTTAGGGAGGGACATAACGATTCTCCACGTATGGACTTGATATGGATAATAGTCCACATATAGAGGAGGCGCAATGTTCGAAGTCGTTGCGCAAAACGCCCGTCATTCCCGCCCAGGCGGGAAGCAGGAGTGTTAACTGGTGCGGTGTTCAGCGGGCGATTGTGCGTCCCCGCCTGCGCGGGGACGACGGGTTACGGTCAAGGTTCTTGCGCACTAACCTGCTGCGCCAGCTCAATCATCTGCTCGCGCATCCAGCGGTTGGCCGGGTCTTGGTCAGTGCTTTCGTGCCAGTACAGGTGAGTTTCAACCGCCGGCACTTCTACGGGCACGCCGACATAGTGCAGGTCGTGGCTACGGGCAAAACGCTCCGGCACGGTCATGGCCATATCGGTTTTCTGCATCACCATCGAGGCCATCAGGTAGTGCTGCGAACGCAGGGCGATTTTGCGTTGGATGCCCATTTTGCCCAGGGTCAGGTCGACGTAACCAAGGCCGCTGCGGCGGCTGGAAATATGGATATGGGTGAGCGACATGTACTCATCCAAGGTCAGTTTTTCCTTGGCCAGCGGGTGGCCTTTGCGGATGGCGCAGACGTAACGGTCGGAAAGCAATTTAACGTGACGCACCTGTGGGTCGGTGTTGAGCGGCGCATCCACGGCAAAGTCCAGGCGGCCGGCAGCCAGCTCTTTGGTGGTTTCGCGGCGTTTGGACAAAAAGCTCTCAATCTGTACCGACGGCGCTTGGCGGCGCAGACGTTGGAACAGCGGCGGCAGAATGATCTCTTCAGTGAGGTCGGTCATGCTGATGCGATAGGTTTTGTTCGCTTGCAGCGGATTAAACGTACGGCTTTCCTGCACGGAAACGCGCAGCAGCGCCAAGGCATTACGGACCGGGCCGATGATGTTCTGCGCCATTGGCGTGGGCACCATGCCTTGCGCGGTGCGCACAAACAACGGGTCGTTAAAGGTCTCGCGCAAACGGGCCAGGGCGTTGGAGACGGCGGGTTGGGTGATGCCGACGATCTGCCCGGCACGGGTCAGGTTGGCTTCGGTGTAGATGGCGTCGAAGACGATAAACAGGTTGAGATCGACCTTGCTCAAATTCATTACCAACGCGCTCCAGTCGTTATTGGGATTGTTCTGGGTATCAGCCGATCATATATCGGTGATGAATGTTTATACACGCTGAGAATAGGTTAGATAAATTTTCGTTGCTGTTCTAGGCTCATTTCCACTCTCACCAACAGCCCGTCAGAAGGTGTCTCCGATGGATTTCGCTTACTCCCCCAAGGTTCAAGAACTGCGCGAACGCGTTACCGCATTCATGGACGCTTATGTCTATCCCGCCGAAGCGGTGTTCGAAGCTCAAGTGAACGAAGGTGATCGCTGGCAGCCCACCGGGATCATGGAAGAGCTGAAAGCCAAGGCCAAAGCCGAAGGCCTGTGGAACCTGTTCTTGCCGGAGTCGAAATTGGGCGCCGGGCTGACCAACATGGAATATGCCCCGTTGGCGGAAATCATGGGCCGCTCCTTGCTCGGTTCCGAGCCGTTCAACTGCTCGGCGCCAGATACCGGCAACATGGAAGTGTTGGTGCGTTACGCCAACGAAGAGCAAAAACAACGCTGGCTGGAGCCGCTGCTGCGCGGTGAAATCCGCTCCGCGTTCGCCATGACCGAGCCGGGCGTTGCCTCCTCGGATGCCACCAATATGGAAGCGCGCGCCGAGCGCGTGGGCGATGAGTGGGTGATCAACGGGCGCAAATGGTGGACCTCGGGCGCCTGCGACCCGCGCTGCAAAATTATGGTGTTTATGGGCCTGAGCAATCCGGATGGCCCGCGTCACCAGCAACACTCGATGATCCTGGTGCCAGTCGACACCCCCGGGGTGAAAGTCCTGCGTCCGCTGCCGGTATTCGGCTACGACGATGCACCGCACGGCCACGCCGAAGTGCTGTTCGAAAACGTCCGTGTTCCATACGATCACGTGCTGTTGGGCGAGGGCCGTGGTTTCGAAATCGCCCAAGGTCGCCTCGGCCCAGGCCGTATTCACCACTGCATGCGCTCTATCGGCATGGCTGAGCGCGCCCTGGAATTGATGTGCCAACGCGCTATTAGCCGTACTGCTTTCGGCAAACCGTTGGCACGTTTGGGTGGCAACGTCGACATCATTGCCGACTCGCGCATGGAGATCGACATGGCGCGCCTGTTGACCCTGAAAGCCGCTTATATGATGGACACCGTCGGCAACAAGGTGGCCAAGAGCGAAATCGCCCAGATCAAAGTAGTGGCGCCAAACGTGGCCCTGCGCGTGATCGACCGTGCCATTCAAATGCACGGCGGCGCTGGCGTTTCCAACGACACCCCGTTGGCTTATATGTACGCCATGCAACGTACCCTGCGCCTGGCCGACGGCCCGGACGAAGTGCACCGCGCCGCTATCGGCAAGTTTGAAATCGGCAAGCACATGCCTAAAGACCTGCTGAAAAGCCACTAAGGCTTAGCCGCATTAAAAAGCCCGCCTCGGTTTAGCCGTGGCGGGCTTTTTTACGCTCAGTCTTCAGTGGAGATAAAGACTTCACTCCTGCTAGGGCCTGCCGCGCAATACGCCGCTGTCGATGGCAGGCTGCGGCGCTTGCGCTCGGTTCTGTCGATGTTCTCGTCTGGGAAGGATGCACCGTCACATTGCATGACGCACGATTGCATGCGTTCGCGGTGTAGTCGCGGGTATTCAAGGACTCTGTTCGGTGGAATCAGCGCTTGAAGATTGCCGACGTAGCTGGTCATTGTCGTGGTGGGTGGCAAAAAGCGAGGGTTGCGTACGCCAGAGCCGTCAACCTCGCGGATAACTTCAAATGGATGAACGACAACCGAAGGAAGCAAGGTGACGAATACCGCAGATGCGACGTTGCTGGGGTAAATGCGCTGGGTGACAACTTCCTGCTGTTGAAAGCTGTTTCGTTCGGCTAATACGTTTT
>NZ_JBBNAH010000333.1:0-15529 GCF_037994325.1 Pseudomonas sp. | reverse complement strand
GGTCAAGAAACACAAACGGCTTGATCACCTGCCCAAGGTCTGACGGGCTCATCAGCCGAACAATCGGCCCATGCTGACGGCCAGTCGTGCGGTAAGTGATTTGCCGTGCAGCAATCACAGTGCGAAGCGCTGAAATACTCATGACAACTCCTCCAAGAATGGTCGCCTACCGACTCGCTCGAGTGCGGCAGCGGTGAACGTGGAGTGATCATAGGGGGTCCGCATTGCACTTATTAGCGCCTACAATTGCTTTTAACTCGGCTATTTTTGGAGCAATCAGATGTTCGATCTGAACGACGTGGCCATCTTTATTCAGATCGTCGAGGCCGGAAGCTTTGCCGGCGGCGCACGGCGGATGGGCGTTCCGTCCAATACGCTAAGCCGACGGATCAAGCAGCTAGAAGAAACGCTGGGGGTGCGCTTGCTGCACCGTTCCACCCGCAAGCTAGCGCTTACCGACGCAGGGCGAGCACTCTTCGAGCAAAGCGCCGAACAGGTAGGCGAGCTGCTGGAGGTCAGCCGGCGCTTTGTTGATGGCAGCCAAGAACCGGCAGGCCGGGTGCGGGTTGCGGTGCCAGCGGATTTTTTCGATGTGTTCCATATGGAGTTTGTCGCCGGTTTTCTCGCGCGTTATCCCAAGATTCAATTGGAGTTTTTACTCAGCGATAACCGCGTAGACCTGATCGGCGAAGGTATTGATGTGGCGGTTCGAGGCGGGGTATTACCGGACTCCAGTTTGGTCGCCCGAAAAATTTTCACCGACACCCGCCTGCTGGCCGCCAGCCCCGCGTACCTGCAGGCCCATGGCGTACCGGCAGATGTTTATGCCCTGGCTGAGCACCTGTGTATTCTCCAGGCCAGCCCCAGAGGGCAAACCACCTGGCACTTCCATGGGCCGCAGGGTACTGCGCAAGTTGCCGTGAGCGGATGTTTTTTCGCAACCACGGTACAGGCGCAATTGAAAGCCGCTGTCGCGGGTCTGGGCATTTGTTTTTTGCCGGGCGCCATTGTCCACGCAAGTTTGAAAGCCGGAACGCTGGTCGAGGTACTGCCCGCGTTTCGCCAGCCGGCCAATGATGTGTTTGTTGTGTACCCGAGCCGGCGTCAGATCCCCCTGGCCGTCAGCGCTTTTGTTGAGCAGGCCGTGGCCCACCTACAGGAACAAACCGCACGGCAACAGCTCGACTCCTTTGCCCCATAAGCATAGCGCGAGGCGAGGACGTGGTGATTTCAGCAAACCAGGCGCTGAAACCATTCACTACCGTGGTAACACCAATGCTTACCGTGACGGCGCCTCACCGACCACGGTGGTGCGAAACATCTCACGACGCATGCCGTGGTAGTCGGCAACGGGCATATGCCAGGTGCTGCGGTTGTCCCAAATGGCCAAGGTGCCCTGGCGCCAGCGCATGCGACAGGTGAAGGCTGGAGTGACGGCAAGGTTGAATAAATAATCCAGCAACGGTTGTGCCTCGGGGCCACGCAGGCCCTTGATGCCAGAGGTGTACGCCGGGTTGATAAACAGCACCTTTTTGCCGGTTTCCGGATGGCGGGTTACCAGCGGATGGCAGCGCGTTTCGTGTGAAGCATCTTGGCCATAGCGTATTTGCATGTTTTCCAGCAGCGCGTTGTGGTTGGCGTTAACGCCATAGGCGCGCTCCGGGCTGTGCTCAGCGTCGAGGTTTTCCAATAACGCCTGCATACCGGGCGACAGCCATTCGTAGGCCAAGGCCAA
Source organism: Pseudomonas sp. (assembly GCF_037994325.1). Lineage (GTDB taxonomy): Bacteria > Pseudomonadota > Gammaproteobacteria > Pseudomonadales > Pseudomonadaceae > Aquipseudomonas. The sequence goes on along the minus strand of NZ_JBBNAH010000333.1, from coordinate 13,794 downwards.
GTTGGCAAAGCAGGTGTCGCCACCATAGGGCGGAATGTCGTGACCGTAGAGCAAGGTGAAGGCCGGCGGGCGCTCCTGAAAGGTCCAGTCGGTGTGCCAGGCACCGCCAAAAACAAACGGGGCCTTTTCATCGGCTTCTTTCACCACGTGAACCACATGGGGATGCGCCTGCATGCAGGTGACATAAGGTTCGCGCCCGAACTCGCCAAACTGCAGGGTGACCTGCTCAAGGTCCGTGACGCTCAGCGACTGCCCGTGAATAAAAAGCACCTTATGGCTCAACAACGCCTGACGTAACTCGGCATAGCCTTCGGCGTTCAAGGTGCGCAGATCCAGCCCCTCGACATCGGCCCCCAACGCGCCAGTGGCTGGGGAGGCGCGAAAGTGTTGGTACGTGACCGCAGGGTTGCTGCTTGGCAGGGTATAAATAAATTCGCCCATTTTTGTTGTGCTCACGGCTGTTCAGGTGAGGCCAGCATGCGGTGGGCTCCAGGGCTGCTCCATGATCATTACTGCCATTTCATGATGACTGCTGCCAGCCGCTGGGCTATACAAGGCCATAAAACCGCGAGGGCTTGCTGATGGACTGGCGCCAGAAACGCACACTGACGGGCATTCGCTATTTACTGGAAACGGCTCAGGCCGAAGGCGTGGACGCTGAGAGCTGCTTGAAAGGCAGCGCGATCGCCCCAGCCGACGTGCACAACAGCACTGCGCAGATTGAGGCGTGGCAAGAGTTAGCGGTGATTCGTAACCTGCTGGAACACTGCAATCGCCCTGGCTTGGGCCTTCTAACGGGCCAGCGTTACCACCTGACATCGCTAGGCTTGTTGGGCTTCACCATGCTGGCCAGCGCGACCCTGCTGGAAGCCTTCGCCTCGTTCAGCCGCTTCCAGCTGATGGCGCTGACGCTGTGCCCGACCCGCCTGGAGCGCGACCGCCGAGGCATGTGGCTACTGTTCGACTCCAGCGTGTTGCCACGCGACACCCGCGCGTTTGTCGTCGAGCGTGGGCTGGCTGGTTGCCTGCAGATCAGTTCCGAACTGCTTAAACGCCAGGCCACACCGCTGGCAGTGGAAATGACTGCAGGTGATTGCGCCCACCCGCTGAACCTGCCCTGGTTTCCCTACTCGCTAAGCGTTTCAGCGCAACGCGACGGTATTTTGTTTTCCAACCAGGAACTGCAAAGTCCCCTGCCCCAGGCTCATCTCGACGCCCAGCTTCAGGGTGAACACTGGTGCGAACTGCAGTGTCAGGAAATAGCCAATCCATTCAGCTCAGGGCGAACGGCGCGGCAGGTGCAAACTGTGCTACTGAGTCACCCGCAAACGCTGCTTTGCTGCCGAACCGTGGCACAAAAACTGGGGCTTTCTGAACGCACCCTGCATCGCCGCTTGGCAGGCGAAGGGCATTCTTTTCAGCAGCTCAATGAGCAAATCAAAAAACAGCTGGCCAAGCGCATGCTCAATGACGCGCGCCTGGACCTCAACGCCATCGCCCACCGCCTGGGCTATGCCGAAGCCGCGAGTTTTTCCCGCGCATTCAGCCGCTGGACCGGTTACCCGCCCAGCCACTGGCAGCGCCACAACGCAGGGTGATAAAGCGGCGCGAGCCCATGACTTACCACCATGGCCGGCCATTACTGAGGATGACGTACGCTTACCGCCGCAGCGCCTACGCGTGCTTTATGCCACGTACTTCATCGACGCCACGGTTGGCCAGTTGGTCCGCACGTTCGTTGCCGTGGTGGCCGGTATGGCCGCGCACCCACTTCCAGGTCACGGTGTGGCGGTTTACTTGTTCGTCCAGTTGTTGCCAGAGATCGGCGTTTTTAACGGGCTGCTTGGCAGCGGTTTTCCAACCGCGTTTTTTCCAGTTCACCAGCCACTCTTTCATGCCTTTCATGACGTATTCAGAGTCGGTGACCAGCAGCACCTCGCAGGGGCGCTTGAGTTCTTCCAGGCCTTTGATGGCGGCGGTGAGTTCCATGCGGTTGTTGGTGGTGTTGAGTTCGCCACCCCACAATTCTTTTTCCACGCCTTTGAACACAAGTAAGGCGCCCCAGCCGCCGACGCCAGGATTACCTTTGCAGGCGCCGTCGGTGAAGATTTCGATCTGTTCGCTCATGAATTCTGCTGCTCAGGTGTCGCTGTTTGAATCACGCCGACTGACCTTAGCCACCGGCATGGGCATCAGCTTGCCCATGGGCGCTCGCTGTGCCTGACGCAATGGGCGCAAACCGATCACCAGTTTGCGCGCCACCAATAGATAGAAGCCTGCTCCGGGCATCTGCCAGGCGCCGCCCCATTGCTCCAGGCGACTCAAGCGCGATTGCCAGGCCGCTGAGGCAAGCGGCGGACGATAGCACCCGAAGCGGCGTTTCTCCAGCGCGAAACCCAGCAGGCGCAGCCAGTCGGTGACGCGGTTGGGGGCGATGCAGCGGGCATCGCCAAGGGCGTCGCGGGCGAAGACATGGCGCAAGCCCCAGGTACTCCAGGGGTTGATGCCGATGATGATCAGATGGCCGCCAGGGCGCACGCTGCGCGCGGCTTCACGCAGCAGACCGTGGGGCGACAGGCAGAAGTCCAGACCGTGTTGCAGCACCAGCACGTCGGCGGCGGACTCGGTCAGCGGCCAGGCTTGTTCCTCACAAACAATCTCGGCGCCGGGCAGTGGTGCGCCTAAGTGAACGCAGCGTTGAATCTGTTTGGCGCCGGGCGGTTTTTCCGCATGCGGGCCGTAGTGCACCAGGTAACCGCCGAAAAAACGCGCCAGTTCGTCCTCGAGCAATTTGCGCTCTTCGTCGAGCATCAGTTGGCCCAGCGGCCCGTTAAGCCAACCACGGGCAGAGGTGATCAGCGCTAGCCAATCGGGGTCCGCCTGGGCAAATGCCTTGTCGGTCATAACCGCTCCTCACTGCAAGTGGACTGCTGGAAAAACAAATAAGGCTAAGATGCGCCAAACCGGACCACTTAGCGACCCGCGCCATGATACAGATCGATGCCCTACCCGCTTTCAACGACAACTACCTGTGGTTGTTACAAGACACTGCCGCGCAGCGCTGCGCCGTAGTAGACCCCGGCGATGCCGCTCCGGTTCTGGCCTGGCTGGAAAGCCACCCCGGCTGGCAGTTAAGCGACATTCTGGTGACCCACCATCACTTCGACCATGTTGGCGGCGTCGAGCAATTGAAAACCGCGACCGGGGCCAAGGTCTATGGCCCGGCCAACGAAAAAATCCCCGCCCGCGATGTGGCGTTGGAAGACGGCGACCAGATTGAAGTGCTCGGCCTGACGCTGCGTGTTTTTACCGTCCCCGGCCACACCTTGGGTCATATCGCTTACTACGTAGCCGTTGCCCCCACCGAGCAGAAGACGCCACTGCTATTTTGTGGCGACACCCTGTTCGCCGCCGGTTGCGGGCGCTTGTTCGAGGGCACACCGGAGCAGATGTTCCATTCCCTTAGCCGCCTGGCCGCGCTGCCGGATAACACGGCTATTTATTGCACCCACGAATACACCTTGAGCAACCTGCGCTTCGCCCATGCCGTGGAGCCGGAAAACCCCGAGGTCAGCGCTCGTTTGGCACAAGTGACGCAATGGCGTGAGCAGGGGCAGATCAGCTTGCCGTCGAATTTGGCCCTGGAACGGGCGACCAATCCGTTTTTGCGCGCGGAGGTTGCGAACGTGGTCGCAAAAATCGACGAACGGGACGGCAGCGTCGAGCGCCAGCCCAGCGAGGTGTTTGCTCGCCTGCGGGCCTGGAAAGACCAGTTTTAAGTCCATTGCCGCCTAACAGGGCGGCCGGTTAAAACTTGACCACATTAGGCGGCGTTCCTAGAATCGCCCGATCTTTTTGCCTGGATCACACCCGCCGCCAATGTCGTCCATCGCCCAGAAGTATCGGAATATCGACACATTGGCCCGCCTGGCTCGTGTGCTTCTGGTCGTCTCGGTCGCGGTATTGGCCGGTTGCCAAAGCACCGCCAGCCATAGCCCTAGCCCTTCCAACAACGTCACCCTCAGCAGCCGCACCCAGCCGCCTGAATGGATGACGGATACCTCCGGCAGCGACAAGCCCCAAGACATCTGGGACCGCATGCGCAGCGGCTTCAAACTGCAAGACGAAATCGGCATTAACCCGCGCATTGAACAGCAGCGTTTGTGGTTTGCCAGCAAACCGGCCTATCTGGAAAGCGCCAGCGGCCGTGGCAGCCTGTATATCCACTATGTGGTCGAGCGGCTCGAAGCCAACAATATGCCGCTGGAGTTGGCACTGCTGCCGGTGATTGAAAGCTCGTACAACCCCTTTGCCCTGTCGCGCAGCGACGCGGTGGGCTTGTGGCAGTTCATCCCCTCCACCGGGCGCAACTTCAACTTGCAGCAAACCACCTGGTACGACGGCCGCCGCGACATCACTGCTTCGACTAACGCGGCCATCGAATACCTGTCGCGCTTGCATGAAATGTTTAACGGCGACTGGCTACTGGCACTGGCGGCCTACAACGCCGGTGAAGGCACAGTAAGCCGCGCCATCGAACGCAACGAAAAACTCGGCCTGCCCACTGACTACTGGAACCTGCCGCTGCCCAAGGAAACCCAGGACTACGTGCCCAAGCTGCTGGCCCTGTCGCAGTTGGTGAATGCTCCGGCGGCCTATGGCATCAACCTCAACCCGATTGCCAACCAGCCGTACTTTGAAGTGGTCGAGTTCGATAAACCCATGGACCTGACCCGCGTGGCGGCCATGGCCGATATGGACCGCGACGAGCTGATCCAGCTCAACCCGGCCTTTAAGCGTCAAATCACCCGTGGCGGCCCCTCGCACCTGCTGGTGCCAGCACAAAAAGCCCAGCGCCTGACCGCCACCCTGGCGCAGATTCAACCCTCCGACATCACCGATTTCCAGGAATACCGCGTACGCAAAGGCGACAGCCTGCATGGCATTGCCAGCCGCTATAAGCTCTCGGCGGATGAACTGAAAGAAGCCAACGCGATCTCGGGCAATAACCTCAGCGTGGGCCAGACGTTGACCATTCCGGTGTCCGCAGGCAGCAAGCCGGCGCCCTCGCCTTTCCCTGAGAGCAACGGCAAATCAATCGCCGTGGCCAGCAGCACGACCACTAGCATCAAGCTGAAAAGCTACAAGGTAAAAGGCGGCGACAACCTCTGGCAGATCGCCAAGGCCAACAAGCTGGATGTGGCCGACCTGCGCCGCTGGAACAACTTGCCGGACAACTCGGTCAAGCCAGGCCAGACCTTGGCGTTGCAGGGCACGCAGCAAGTAATCCGCAGCATCGCCAAAAACAGCCCGGCGCAGGGCCGTGAAACGGTGACCTACTACAAAGTGCAAAAAGGCGACTCGATGTACATGATCGCCAAGCGCTTTAACGTCGAGATGCAAAACCTGAAATCGTGGAACCCCAAAACCAGCCACGACCTCACCCCAGGTCAGACCATTACGCTCTACCTCACCGATCGGTAGACCGAAGCGCCCTTCCACACTCTGGGTCCCAGCCTGCGCGGGGACCCAGAATCGCGCAGGTGGCGACGGGACATCGCCCAACCTACTTCTTGGTCAACGCCTCCAAACACCGCCCCGTCAGTTGGGTAAAGCGCTGAAACGCTACAAACTGCTCATGTTTAAGCGCTCGCCCGGAAAGGCGACTATCGGCGTAGAGCACGCCAATCTGCCGAGTCCCAGCCATCAGCGGCGCAATAAAAAACATGCCCTGCCCCAGCCATTGGCGGATGGGCTGGGTCACCAGCTCATTCAGGTTGTAACTGGCCGGCACGCCCATCCACAGCGCTTCGCGGTTGCGTAGTACATAGCTGAAGATATGCGGCTGCTCGGCCTGCTCGGCGGGCAGAGCAAATTCGCTGACCCAACGCTCAGTCTTCTCCCCCACCGCGCGCTTAACCTTAAAGCGCGTCTGCTCCTCAGCCAGTACCGCCAGCATCACCCGCTCCAGCCCCGCACCTTGGTGCAGACCTTTAAACAGGGTGTCGAGGATCAGGCCGATATCAGCGCGCTTGGAAACCATCATGCCGAGGTCTTGCAGCGACTGTTGCAGGATCAACAAGTTGGGTTGCAGTAGGCGCGCTTTGCGTTGTTCCTGTTGGGTGCGGATCAGCTCGGGGTCGGTGGAGGGAATCAACCGGCACAGCGAGCTGGCACCAAAGGTGGCGGCCACTTTTACCGCTTCGTCGGCGCTATCGAGCACTTGTTGCAGGGCTTCTTGCGGGCTGATGCCGGTAAAGGTCGCCATCTGCTGGACCAACGCTTCCATCTCCGGAGAGTCCCAGCCCTCCAGCGCCGCTTCGCTGATCTTGGCACCCAGATGCACGGCGAAGGCTGCCGGGTCGTTATGGTTAGCGGTGTTATGCGCCAGGCTGGCGATTTCGCCGAGGTTCCAGCTTTTCACCAGGCCTTGGGTCAGGTGGCGAAAGCTGGTGCCGAGCACCTCGCGCACCACTTCATCTTCGTTGATGCCAGGCCGCGCCAACGCCGTGGCCAGCTCATCGGCCTGTTCACCGCCACAGCCCCAGAACGCCAAAGCGCCGAGGTGGTAGAGCAAGGCGGCGATAAACACTTCTTCCTGGTTTTTGCTCAGCACGTAGCCCGCCATGTTGCGTGCCTGCACGGCGGCGTGAAACGAGCGGGCCAGCAGCTCATGTAAATGCTCACTGGGCACACGGCCAAGCAAGCCGTCGATAAGGCTGACCGACAGCCCGATCAGGCGCACATTGTCGAAACCGATCAACACAATGGCGCGGGAAATAGTGCGAATGGGTTCCTGGGCGGGGTTGTAGTAAACGCTATTGCCGACGCGCAGCACTTTGGAGGTTAGCGAGGCGTCGCGTAACAGCACGTCGGCCAGCTGTTGCACCGACGACTTTTCTGCCTGCGCCAGGCGGTGCAGGTCTTGCACAACGGCGGCCAATGCCGGTAACTCGGCCTGATTTAAACGATCGATCCATGACTGCAAACCATGGGTGCGTGTTGCCAAGATGAAAACCTCGCGGTGCGTTCTATCGATATCACCATAAGCCTCTGAAAGCGGGCTCTGGGCTTTCTCTTTTTCCAGCGGATACAAGCTGTTACTGTACCGGCACAGAGCCCAATGCCGCTATGGATCGGACCACCTAAGCCTGATGCTGCGCCTCCTTTCGCTACTTCTGAGTCTGGCAATGTGCGTTCCCGCTTTCGCGACCATCAGCGAAAGCCACGGTTATGCCCAGTTCGGCACTCTCAAATACCCCGCCAGCTTTACCCACTTCGATTGGGTTAACCCCGACGCGCCCAAAGGCGGCACGATTCGAGTGATGGCATTTGGCACCTTCGACACTCTAAACCCTTACACCTTCAAAGGTAGCAGCCCTTCGTCTACTCCGAATTTCGCCCAATACGGTATTGGCGAATTAAACGAACCGCTAATGGCCGGCACCGGCCAGTACGACCCCTCCGGCGATGAAGCGGCCTCCAGTTATGGGCTGATTGCCAGGTCAGTGGAATACAGCGAAGACCGCAGTTGGGTGGTGTTTAACCTGCGCCCGGAAGCGCGCTTTAGCGATGGCAAGCCGGTCACTGCGTACGACGTGGCGTTTTCCTACCGCACCTTGCTCAAGCAAGGTCATCCGCAATACCGCACCAATCTGCAGGAAGTGGCGCGGGTGGATATTCTCGGCCGCCACCGCATTCGTTTTGTGCTCAAACGCGAAGGCAATCCGCTGCTGATCCTGCGCCTGGGCGAGCTGCCCATTCTGCCGCAGCACTATTGGAAAGACCGCGACTTCAAGGCGACTACCTTTGATGCGCCGGTCACCAGCGGTCCTTATCAGATCACCGCTATTAATCCGGGCCGCAGCCTGGTGTTTGAGCGGGTGAAAGACTGGTGGGGCAAAGAGCTGCCCGTGAACCGCGGCAAATACAATTTCGACCGTATGGAAGTGGAGTTCTACCGCGACAGCGACGTGGCATTTGAAGCGTTCAAGGCCGGCGAATTCGACTTCTATATCGAGCATCAGGCAAAGAATTGGGCCAACGGCTATCGCTTTCCCGCAGTCAAACGCGGCGACGTGATCCGCGCACAAATTCCCCACAAAATCCCTACACAAACCCAAGGGCTGTTTATGAACACCCGGCGCAGCACCTTTGCCGACAGCAAGGTGCGAGAAGCCATGGGCTTGATGCTGGATTTTGAGTGGACCAATCGCACGCTGTTTAACGACTCGTACACGCGCGCCACCAGCTATTTCCCCAACAGCGAGTTCAGCGCCAGCGCCAGCGGCAAAGCCGAAGGCCGCGAGTGGCTGCTGCTCTCGCCGTTTCGCGAACAACTGCCGGCCAATTTGCTGACTGAACCCTTTAGCGCGCCGAAAACCGGCGGCAACGGTATTCCGCGCGAAACCCTCAGGCGCGCTCTGGGTCTACTAGCCGACGCGGGCTGGACGCTCAATGGCCAGCGCCTGCAAAACGCCAAGGGCGAGCCGCTGCGCTTCGAGCTGCTGCTGGTCAACCCTAACCTCGAACGCATCCTTCAGCCTTATGTGGAAAACCTCGCCAGCATCGGTGTGCAGGCGAACTTGCGCACCGTCGACCGGGCGCAATATAAACAGCGGCTGGACCAATTCGACTTCGACATGATTTTGATGACGCTGCAGCAAAACCTCAGCCCCGGCCTGGAACAATGGCAGTACTTCCACTCCAGCCAGGCAGGCGTTAAAGGCAGTAAAAACTACGCCGGTGTACGCAGCCCCGTGGTCGACAGCCTGCTGGAAAGCCTGCTGGCCGCTCAAACCCGCGACGAACAAGTGGCTGCCACCCGCGCTCTCGACCGCGTGTTGCTCGCCCAGCACTACATGATTCCCAACTGGTACCTCAACTACCACCGCCTGGCGTACCGCAACCGGTTCGCCTCTGTCACCACACCGCCCTACACCCTCGGGTTACGCGCCTGGTGGCTGAAGCCAACGGAGAAGGCTCTATGACGTTTATTCTGCGCACCGTGCTGCGCCTAGGTAGCGGCGCTCTGCTCGCCGGCCTGTGTCTGGCAGCCAATGCGGCGCCGCAACATGCCATTACCCTGTACGACGAAGCGCCAAAATACCCAGCCAATTTCAAACACTTTGACTATGTAAATCCCGATGCGCCCAAAGGCGGCGCATTGCGGCTTTCCGGCAATGGCGGCTTTGACAGCCTCAACGCCTTTATTTCCAAGGGCGTGCAGGCCGATCAACTCGGGCTTTTGTACGACACCCTGACCTACCACTCCCCCGACGAACCCTTTACCGAATACGGCTTGCTCGCCGAGAAAATCGAAAAGGCGCCAGACGACAGTTACGTACGCTTCTTCCTTAATCCCAAAGCCCGATTCAACGATGGCAGGCCGGTAACCGCCGAAGACGTGATTTTCACCTTTGACATTCTTCGTGAAAAAGGCGCGCCGACCTATGCCATGTATTACGCCGACGTCACCAAAGTAGTGGCCGAAGGGCCGCTTACCGTGCGCTTTGACTTCAACAAACCCGGCAACCGTGAGCTACCGCTGATCATTGGCCAACTGCCCGTGCTACCCAAGCACTGGTGGGCAACGCGCGACTTCAGCAAAAACAATCTCGAAGTGCCCCTGGGTAGCGGCCCATACCGCATCACCAATGTGTCGGCGGGCAGCAGCATTCGCTATGAGCGCGTAACCGACTGGTGGGGCAAAGACCTGCCCGTGAATCGCGGCTACTACAACTTCGACGTGATTCAGGTGGACTACTACCGCGATACCTCGGTAGCGCTGGAGGCGTTCAAGGCCGGCCAGTTCGACTTCAACCTGGAGTATTCCGCCAAAGACTGGGCAACCGGCTATGACTGCCCCGCCCTGCGCGCCGGGCGCATCGTCAAAGAGGCGCTGCCCAACCAGAACCCGGTGGGCATGCAGTCGTTCGCCTTTAACCTGCGCCGCAGCAAATTCCAGGACCCGCGCGTGCGCCAAGCCATCAGCCAGCTGTTTGACTTTGAATGGTCGAATAAACAGCTGTTCTTTGGCGCCTACAAACGCAACAGCAGCTTCTTTGAAAACTCGGACATGGCCGCCCACGAATTACCCACGGCTGATGAACTGAAACTGCTCGAACCGCTGCGCGGGCAGATTCCTGACCAAGTGTTTACCGAGGTATTCAAACCGCCGGTCACAGCCGGCGACGGCATGATTCGCGACCAGAAGCGCAAGGCCTACAACCTGCTGCTTGAGGCGGGCTACAAAATCGAAAACGATAAAATGGTTGGCCCCGATGGGCAGCCGCTGACCATTGAATTCATGCTCTACCAGTTGAATCTGGAGCGCGTTCTGCTGCCGTTTATGCGCAACCTGGCCGAGCTTGGCATCGACATGCAGATTCGCCGGGTCGACGCCTCGCAGTACGTCAACCGCATGCGCTCGCGTGACTTCGACATGACCACCGCCACCTGGGGCCAGTCCAATTCCCCAGGCAACGAACAGCGCGAATATTGGCACTCCAGCAGCGCCGACAGCCCGGGCAGCCGCAACTACATTGGCCTACGCGACCCCGCCATCGACAAGCTGGTAGAAGGCCTGATCCGCGCCGACTCGCGGCAAAGCCTGATCACCCACGCCCGCGCCCTCGACCGCGTACTGCTGTGGGGCAACTATGTGATCCCTAACTATTACATCGACACCTACCGCATTGCCCACTGGAACAAATTCGGTCGCCCTGCCATCACCCCGAAATACGACGTCGGCATGCTGACCTGGTGGCAAAGCAGCGAAAAAGCCGAGGGCACTCCTTCCCCAGCGGCGGCGCCAACAACAAACGCTGACGCCCCTAAGGAAGCCGAATAAATGCTCGCCTATATTCTGCGGCGCTTGCTGCTGATCATCCCCACCCTGTTCGGTATTTTGCTGCTCAACTTCGTGATTATTCAGGCCGCCCCAGGTGGCCCCGTTGAGCAGATGATTGCCAAGCTCGAAGGCTTTGAAGGCGCCACCAGCCGTATCTCCGGTGGCGGCTCCGAGGTGTCGGTGGCAGGCTCCAACTACCGTGGCGCGCAGGGGCTCGACCCGGAGTTGGTGAAGGAAATCGAGAAGATGTACGGCTTCGATAAATCCGCACCGGAACGCTTCTGGCTGATGCTGAAAAGCTATGCCCAGCTCGACTTTGGCGACAGTTTTTTTCGCGATGCAAAAGTGGTCGATCTGATTGTGGAAAAAATGCCGGTCTCCATCTCCCTGGGGCTATGGAGCACGTTGATCATGTATTTGGTGTCCATTCCCTTGGGCATCGCCAAAGCCATGCGCAACGGCAGCACCTTTGACGTATGGACCAGCTCGGCAATCATCGTTGGCTACGCCATTCCCTCGTTCCTGTTTGCCATTTTGCTGATCGTGCTGTTCGCCGGCGGCAGCTACTACGACTGGTTTCCTTTGCGCGGATTAACCTCGAATAACTACGAGCAACTGAGCTGGGGCGGCAAGGTGCTCGATTATTTCTGGCACTTGGTATTACCGGTAACGGCGCTGGTGATCGGCAACTTCGCCACCCTGGCCTTTCTGACCAAAAACAGCTTTCTCGACGAGATCAACAAACAATATGTGGTCACCGCCAGAGCCAAAGGCCTGACCAATAATGCCGTGCTATACGGCCACGTATTTCGTAATGCCATGCTGCTGATCATTGCCGGTTTTCCCTCGGCGTTTATCGGCATCTTCTTTACCGGCTCGCTGATGATTGAAGTGATCTTTTCCCTCGACGGCCTGGGCCTGATGAGCTTTGAGGCGGCGATCAACCGCGATTACCCCGTGGTTTTCGGCACGCTGTTTATCTTCACCTTGCTCGGCTTGGTGGTGAAGTTGATCGGCGATATCACCTACACCTTGGTCGATCCGCGCATCGACTTCGCCAATCGGGAGGGTTGAAAAATGGGCGCTACCTTTACGCTTTCACCCCTCAACCGCCGCCGCTTCGAACGCCTGAAAGCGCATAAGCGCGGTTGGTGGTCGCTGTGGCTTTTTATCATTTTGTTTGTGCTAAGCCTGGGCGCCGAACTGATCGCCAACGACAAACCGCTGGTGGTGCACTTCGATGGCGGTTGGTATTTCCCGGTGTTCAAGCGCTACCCGGAAACCGCCTTTGGTGGCGAGTTCCCGCTGGAGGCCAACTACAAGAGCCCGTATATCCGCGAACTGATCGCCGAAAAAGGTGGTTGGGCGGTGTGGCCGCCGATTCCCTTTAACTACTCCACCATCAACTACGACCTGAAAGTACCGGCCCCCGCACCGCCCTCGGCGGACAACCTGCTGGGCACTGATGACCAAGGCCGCGATGTACTGGCGCGGGTGATTTATGGCTTTCGTATTTCGGTGCTGTTTGCCCTGACGCTGACCGTGTTCAGCTCGATTATTGGCGTGGTGACGGGTGCCCTGCAGGGCTTCTATGGCGGCTGGGTCGACCTGCTTGGCCAGCGCTTTTTAGAGGTGTGGTCGGGGTTGCCAGTGCTGTATCTGCTGATCATCCTCGCCAGCTTTGTGCAGCCCAACTTCTGGTGGCTGCTGGGCATCATGCTGCTGTTTTCCTGGATGACCTTGGTCGACGTGGTGCGCGCTGAATTTCTCCGTGGCCGCAACTTGGAGTATGTGCGGGCAGCGCGCGCCTTAGGCATGGAAAACGGCGGCATTATGTTCCGCCATATCCTGCCCAACGCCATGATCAGCACCATGACCTTTCTGCCGTTTATTCTCACCGGCGCCATCGGCACCCTCACCGCCCTGGACTTCCTCGGCTTTGGCTTGCCGGCCGGTTCGCCATCGTTGGGTGAACTGGTCGCGCAAGGTAAAGCCAACACCCAGGCGCCTTGGCTGGGCATCAGCGCGTTCGCCGTGCTGGGCCTGATGCTGACCCTTCTGGTGTTTATCGGCGAGGCCGCTCGCGATGCCTTCGACCCGAGGAAATAACGTGGCTGAGACCAAACAAAATACTGCGCCGGAAAACCTGATTGAGGTGCGTGACCTGGCGGTGGAATTCGTCACGGGCAGCAGCTCGCAGTGCGTGGTACACGACTTGAGCTTTGATATTCGCCGCGGCGAAACCCTGGCGTTGGTGGGCGAAAGTGGCTCGGGCAAGTCGGTGACCGCCCATTCGATCTTGCGCCTGCTGCCCTACCCGCTCGCCCGTCATCCGGCTGGCAGCATTCGCTATGCCGGGCACGACCTGCTGACCGTTAACGAGAAAAAACTGCGGCATATTCGTGGTAATCGCATCGCCATGATTTTCCAAGAGCCGATGACCTCGCTGAACCCGCTACACAGCATCGAAAAACAAATCAACGAAGTGCTGGCCCTGCACAAAGGCCTGACCGGCAAAGCCGCCAGTAAGCGCACCCTTGAGCTATTGGAGCTGGTGGGCATACCCGAGCCGCACAAACGCCTAAAAGCCCTGCCACACGAGCTCTCCGGCGGCCAACGCCAGCGTGTGATGATTGCCATGGCCCTGGCCAACGAGCCGGAGCTGCTGATTGCTGATGAGCCAACCACAGCGCTGGACGTAACTGTGCAGCTGAAAATCCTCGAACTGCTCAAGGATCTGCAGGCACGGCTAGGCATGGCCCTGCTGCTGATTACCCACGATTTGAACCTGGTGAAACGAATTGCTCACCGCGTATGTGTCATGCAGCGCGGAGTGATCGTCGAACAGGCGTCATGCGATGAGCTATTCGCCAATCCGCAGCATCCTTACACCCAGGAACTGCTCGGCGCCGAGCCCAGCGGCAAGCCAGTCGCCAATGCGG
>NZ_JBBNAH010000332.1:0-4217 GCF_037994325.1 Pseudomonas sp. | reverse complement strand
GACAAAAAGAAGCCCGGCAAATACCGGGCTTCTTTTATATCGAATTACCTGCTGAGTTCTGGATTACAGAATGCTCAGTGGGTATTCAACGATCAGGCGCAGTTCGTCGATCGAAGCCGAGCTACGCAGGTAAACCGCGTCGCTGGAACGATAGGTAGCTTGACGTACACGCAGGCTCAGATCTTTAGCAGGGCCGTCTTGGAAGACGTATTTCACGTCAACATCGCGTTCCCATTCTTTGCCGTTGTTAGTGGTCTCAACGTTCGCGCCCTTACCGGTTACATAACGGGTCATGAAAGTCAGACCAGGTACGCCGAAGGTGGTGAAGTCGAGGTCATAACGAGCGCCGTAGGATTTTTCGTCTTCAGTGTTGAAGTCGGAACGGGCGATCGAGTTGTTCAGGTACACAGTGCCGCCGCCGTCTACGCCGTAAGCGTAGTCGCCGTCACCGGTTACGTCCTGGAAGGACAGGGTGAACTTGTGTGCGTCGATGCTATAGGAGGCAGCGAAGCTGTAGGTCAGGTTGTCGATGTCGCCGCCGTTAACACTGCTGTCGCCGTCAGCCAGGCCAGCGCCGATGCTGTCGACTTTATAAGCGTTAACGTCCAAGCCGAAAGCTTGGCCATCAGCGATTGGCAAGGTCCAGTTTACGTTCGCATAGATCTTGCGGAAGTAGTCTTCGATACGCGAGTAGTAAAGAGTGGTGGAGAGCGAGTCGGAGAATGTGTAAGTACCGCCGATTACGTCAGCTTTGGTGAGACCCAGGCCGTCGTGGTTGGTGGAGTCTTGCGCGTTGATACCGGTAAAGTGACCAGCTTTCAGTTCCAGGCCAGCGATTTCGTTGCTGGTGATTTGGAAGCCTTCGGCAACTTCTGGCAGCAGACGGCTGTCATCAGTAGCGAACACTGGCATGGTGGTGAATTGATCACCGTACTTCAGGGTGGTGTTGGACAGGCGTACTTTAACTGCGCCGCCAACTTCGCCGTAGGAGTCCTCCGAGCGACCGTCAGAGTCTTCTGGGAACAGACCAGTACCAGCACGGCCACGGCCGCTGTCCAGTTTGATGCCGGCCAGGCCGATTGCATCAACGCCGAAACCTACGGTGCCTTGAGTGAAGCCGGACTCGAAAGTACCGATGAAGCCTTGGCCCCATTCTTCAACGCGGCTCTGAGTGCCAGCCGGGCGGTTACGGAAGTCACGGGAGAAGTAGAGGTTGCGAGCCAAAACGCTGAGGCTGCTGTCTTCTACGAAGCCCTTGGAGTCGGACTGTTCGCTGGCTACTGCCAGTTGGGTGCTGCCCGCTACTGCTAGGGCGATTAAGCTCCACTTCATCACTTGCATCGTGATTGCTCCTTTGGTTTTAGAAGAGTTGCGCTGCCCATCTTCTTTGTGTATGGGCGGCTCTTTCTTTTTGTGTCGGCGCTAAGTTATATCACGGCGACAATGTTGGCGACAGATAGTGCATGGTCCTTACAAATTCTTAACGGCTATGTCGCAAAAGCTTATGTGACATGTCGCAAATTCGTAGTTTTACGCTTGCATCCCAGCGATTAACTTTTTCCGTGATTTCTGATGATTAAAGTGCCGATAAAAACCGGTCGCATTAATCCCCTGTAAAGCCCAGCAGTTAATTCTTGTCCCTGGAGTTAACTGTTGTACTAAGCAAGGTACACAAACACTGTTCGGCGTCTGTGCTCATTGATCTTGCTAGGCATAAAGCAATTAGCGTGCACAAACACCTTTGCGCATGTGAAAAAATTGTTTTGTGTGATTTTTTGAGCGCTACGTTGTGTAAAAAGCTACAGATGGTGCGTATCTGCGCGCCCTGTAGCGGGCGCTAGGTGTGCCGCCAACCGTTACTGCTGGTGGCACTGACAGCTTGAAAGTGGGGCTTGTGGCGCTTGGGTAACAAAGCGTGCACAGCTTGGGTGCATGAAAAATTGGCCGCAGCTTGGTGGCGGCGCTCTTTTGGTGCGCAGTATGAGGCGGGCTCAGGAGCATGATTCATACCGGCGAGCGAGGGATGAAAGGTGCGCTGTTTTCGCTCGGTAGGGGCGGGCGAGTTTTTTCTGTTATGGGGGTATCCTGTGCGCCGAATCGGCCGCCTGCTCTTATGCCGGTGCAGGCTGAGTTGTACCTATATATATGTCGGAGTTTGTGTATGTTCGCCCTGGACTCACGTTTGCAGAACGACACCCTGCTGATCGGTGATTTTCCGCTGTGCCGTTTGCTGTTGATGAATGACGACCACTATCCGTGGTTTATCTTGGTTCCGCGGCGCGATGAGGTCAGTGAACTGTTTCAGCTAAGTAGCGATGAACAAAAGCAACTGTGGCACGAGACGGTCACTCTTTCCGAGTTATTAAAAGACACCTTTGCTGCCGACAAAATGAACGTTGCCACATTAGGCAATGTGGTCAGTCAGCTGCATATGCACGTTATTGTTCGTCGCCGTAGTGATGCCGCCTGGCCCGCGCCGGTGTGGGGCAAGTTTGCCGCGCAGCCTTACGCAAGCGAGCAGGTGGCAGCGATCCGCACCAAGCTGCGCTCTGTGCTGGATAGCGATTTTGCTTTTGCTGAGGAGTAGGTCATGAGCCTGGAATTGCGCGTGATGGAGTTGGAAACCCGCTTGGCGTTTCAGGACGACACCATTCAGACCTTGAACGATGAGCTCGTTGAGCAGCAGCGGATTATTGAGCGGCTGCAGATGCAGATATCCGCGCTGGCCAAGCGTCAGGAAGATATGCAAAGCGGCTTTGGTATGTCCGAGGAAGAGGCACCACCTCCGCACTATTAATAGGCGGCGCCCGGTAGAGGTGCGCTTCGGTCAATAAAAAACCCGCCACTGGCGGGTTTTGTATTACTGCATTCGCTTAACGACGTTGCGGCAGGGCGGCAATCACATCTTCAGCTTGCAGGCCTTTGTCGCGCTGCATAACGGAAAACTCAACGCGCTGGCCTTCGACCAAGACACGGTGGCCCTCACCACGAATGGCGCGAAAGTGCACAAAAATATCGTCGCCTGAGTCGCGGGAAATAAAGCCAAAACCCTTGGAGGTATTGAACCACTTGACCGTGCCGGTTTCGCGATCGCCCAGGTCTTGAGGGGTAACGCTGCTGCGGGTTTTCATCCGCAAGTTGGCGCCCATGTGCAGCAGAACAGCCAGCAGTACCGTCAGCAAACTCAGCAGTACGGCCGGTTGGCCGCCGATTACCGGGAGTGGGGCGAGCAGAATCAATACTTGCAGAACCACGGCCAACACCAGCAGTGCGCTGACCAAGCCTTGCACCTGTTGGCGAGCACCCATGTGCCAGATTGGGAAAAGAGGAGCGAGCAGTAGATTGATCAAACCAAATAGAGCGAGGTAGATGGCGTCAGGTTGTTGTAGGTAAGGAAGGCTTTCGGCGTGAAGACTGGGAATAGAGGACAGGAGCAGTGCGGCGACTCCTACAAGCAGGTGGACGATTTTCAGCATGTGCAATGAGCTCACTTATAAGGATGGTTCAGCGAAAGAGCTGGCTTGGCGCGGGTTGCCGTAAATAAAGATCGGCTATCGACACGCGTTGGCACCAGCCTATGCGCCGCGCGGGGCGGCGGCACGGGGGGTATTTAACAGCAAAGCGGAGGGCTACTCAAATCAAGCGCTTAGCGCAGGCTCTGGTAGATGAGGGTGAACTTGATTGCGGCCGGCGCGTTTGGCTTGGTAAAGCGCGTCGTCGGCACGGGTAAGCAGTGTTTCAAGGGTATCGCCGGCCTCGGCCAGGGCGAAACCGAATGAGGCAGTAATGGAGTCGAGAATTTCGTCAGTGCGCCTTACCTTTACCCGTAGGGCCTGAATTTTCAGGCGTAAATGTTCGGCAAAGCTGTGGGCTGTTTCTAAGTCTTGGCACTCGCGCAGGATGACGCAGAATTCTTCGCCGCCATAACGCGCCGCCATGCCTCTGGGTGGCAACAGTTCGCGCAGCAATTGGCCGACGTGCTGCAGTACGCGGTCGCCCAGCGGGTGGCCGTACTGATCGTTGAACTGTTTGAAATGGTCGATATCGAGCATCACCAGTGCCACGCTCTGATGGCCGTTGGTAAGGGTTTGTTCGAGTAGGCGGGTGAAGGCGTGGCGGTTGAACACGTTGGTCAGGCTGTCGAGGGTCGCGGCCATATGGGCGCGTTCCAGTTGGCCTCGAAGATGGGAAATTTCCTCCTGAGCGCTGCGTAGGCG
>NZ_JBBNAH010000331.1:0-20359 GCF_037994325.1 Pseudomonas sp. | reverse complement strand
GCTGTGCGGTGCGCGCGAGCGCTTAGTGCGCCCGGCGTTAGAACAGATCGATAGGCGCGGCGTCATCTGCCGGCAATGGGCTGCCAGGCGCACTGGTGCCTGGATCAAGTTCGTTCATCGGCGGCGGCGAGTCTTCGTTCTTGAATACTTCGAAGTAGGCGTTTGGGGTGCCCGGCGTGGCGGCGCGGCCGCTGACTGGGTCGATGCGCAACGTCAGCAAGCCCGGTGGTTCGGGCAGCACATGCATCGGTTTGTCTTTCAATGCTGCACCCATGTAGCTCATCCAGATCGGCAACGCGACAGTGCCGCCAAACTCATGGCTGCCGAGGCTTTCGGGCTGGTCGAAGCCGGTCCAGACCGTGGTCATGTAATCGGCGTTAAAGCCCGAGAACCAGCTGTCCTTAGACTCGTTGGTGGTCCCCGTCTTGCCGGCAATATCGCTGCGGCCCAACGCCAGAGCACGGCGGCCGGTGCCGCGCTTGATCACGTCCTGCAGCATGCTGGTGAGGATGTAGGTGGTGCGGGCGTCAACAATACGCTCGGCGGCTGCCGGCGCAGGCGCCGCGCTGGCTGGGGCGGGAATGTTCTCGGCGATGGCGGCGGGGTCGACCACGGTGTCTGGTTGGTCCTCGTTCTCGCCGGGCGCGCTTGGCGGGTTGGCTACATACAGCGCTTCGCCGCTGCGGCTGTGAATGCTTTGAATCAGATACGGCTGCACCTTGTAGCCGCCGTTGGCGAAGGTGCTCCAGCCACCGGCGATTTCCACGGGCGTGAGGTTCGCGGTGCCGAGCGCCAGGGAAAGGTTGCGCGGCAGGTCCTGCTTGTTAAAGCCAAAGCGGCTGACGTAATCCAGGGCATATTCAATGCCGATGGCTTGCAGCAGGCGAATGGAGACAAGGTTGCGTGACTTGTACAACGCTTCGCGCAGGCGGATAGGACCAAGGAACGTATTGGTATCGTTTTTCGGACGCCAGACCTGATCGAGGTACTCGTCGACGAAAACAATCGGTGCATCGTTGACCAATGTGGCGGCGGTATAGCCCTTATCCAGTGCAGCGCTATAGATGAAGGGTTTAAAGCTTGAGCCCGGTTGGCGCTTAGCCTGGGTGGCGCGGTTGTAGTTGCTTTGCTCGAACGAGAAACCACCGACCAGTGCACGAATGGCGCCGTTTTTCGGATCCAGCGACACCAATGCGCCTTGTGCTGCCGGGATCTGGCTGAAAACAAGGTTGCCATCCTGCTGGCGCAGCACGCGAATCAGGTCACCAACTTGCACCACGTCATCAGGCTTTTGCGGGCGAGGGCCAAGGCTGTTGGTGTTCAGGAAGGGGCGTGCCCACTTCATGCTTTCCCAGCTGACGGTTTCTTCCTGGCCGCTGCGGGTCAGCACAAGAATGCCGCTTTTTTCCACTTGGGTGACGATGGCGGGTTCGATACCGTTCTGGGTTTTCTGCTTGCTCAACTCGGCTTGCCAGGCTTCGCGGGTCATGCCCGGTAAGCGGGTTTCCGGGCCGCGATAGCCGTGGCGCTGGTCGTAGCTGATTAGGCCACTACGCACTGCTTCGTTGGCAGCTTCCTGAAGGTTGCTCGGAACCGTGGTAGTAACGTGGAAGCCTTCGGTGTAGGCCTCGCTGCCATAACGACCGACCATTTCTGCTCGGGCCATTTCGGCAATGTAGGGCGCTTGCACTTCTGGCGTAGGAACGTGGTAGCTGGCGTCTATAGGTTCGGCCAACGCCGTTTCGTATTGGCCCTGGTCGATTTTGCCGAGCTTGAGCATGCGGCCCAGGATCCAGTCGCGGCGCTCTTTGCTGCGCTGCGGATTGACCAGGGGGTTGAAGCGCGAGGGTGCTTTCGGCAGCCCGGCGATCATCGCCATTTGTCCCAGGCTTAAATCGTGCATAGGTTTTCCGTAATAAACCTGCGCCGCCGCTTCGATACCGTAAGCTCGGTTACCGAGGTAAATCTTGTTGACGTACAACTCAAGAATTTCGTCTTTGCTCAGCTCACGCTCAATTTGTAATGCCAACAGGATTTCATTGATCTTGCGTGAGAAGCTGCGCTCGTTGGTGAGGAAGAAGTTCTTCGCCACTTGCATGGTGATGGTGCTGCCGCCCGATTGTATTTGCCCGCTTTTTAATAATTGCGTGGCAGCGCGCATCAAGCTGCTGAGGTCGACGCCATAATGATTGGCAAAATTATCGTCCTCGGCAGAAAGCAGCGCTTTGATGAAGTTTGGTGGGATGTCCGCAAAGCGGATGGGGGTACGGCGCATTTCGCCAAACTCGGCGATCAGCTTGGCATCGCTGCTGTAGACCCGCAGGGGGATCTGCAGCTGGATGCGGCGCAGCGAGTCCACGGATGGCAATGCCGGGCTAAGGTAGAGATAAGCGCCGGATAGACTGAGCAACAGTCCACAAAAAACGGCTACGCAGGACCACCAGAAGAACTTCAGCAGGCGCATCAAAATTTTTGGATTTCCAGATAAAAGAAAGAGTTAAGCGTAGGGCGATGTCGAAAGGGAAAAACTGTTCACATTATAAGCGCTTTTTTTGCTAGGTAGCCATTTGCGCTTATGTCAAGACTGTTATTTAATGTGAAAAAACATAAATAGTCCGTAAGTCGCGGATGCCAATAGGAAATCGGTCGTGCTAGGGCTCTTCAATAAGAAAGCGAATACGCTGCTGGGGATCGATATCAGTTCGACCTCAGTCAAGCTCCTCGAATTGAGTCGCTCAGGAAGCCGCTACAAAGTAGAGGCTTACGCTGTAGAGCCGCTCCCACCAAATGCAGTGGTCGAGAAAAACATTGCTGAACTGGAAGGCGTAGGCCAGGCATTGGCGCGCGTATTGGCTAAGGCTAAAACGGGCGTCAAAACCGTGGCTGTGGCTGTCGCCGGTTCTGCTGTCATTACCAAAACTATCGAAATGGAAGGCGGGCTTTCCGACGACGATCTGGAAAACCAGCTCAAAATCGAAGCTGATCAATACATCCCTTATCCGCTTGAAGAAGTTGCTATCGACTTTGAAGTGCAAGGGCCTTCGGCGCGCAACGCCGATCGGGTTGATGTATTGCTCGCCGCGTGCCGTAAAGAAAACGTGGAAGTTCGTGAAGCGGCTTTGGCGTTAGCAGGCATGACGGCCAAGGTGGTTGATGTTGAGGCCTATGCGCTGGAGCGAGCTTACGGATTGCTGGCCGCTCAATTGGGCAGTGGCCATGATGAATTGACGGTAGCCATCGTCGATATCGGCGCCACTATGACCACGCTCAGCGTGCTGCATAACGGTCGCACCATCTATACCCGCGAGCAGCTGTTCGGCGGGCGTCAACTCACCGAAGAAATTCAGCGCCGTTACGGGCTTTCGGTTGAGGAAGCTGGGCTTGCCAAGAAGCAAGGCGGCCTTCCAGATGACTACGACAGCGAAGTATTGCAGCCGTTCAAAGAGGCCGTGGTGCAACAAGTTTCGCGCTCGCTGCAGTTCTTCTTCGCGGCCGGTCAATACAACGATGTCGACTACATCCTCCTGGCGGGGGGCACCGCTTCGATTCCGGATCTGGATCGTTTGATTCAGCAGAAGATCGGTACGCAAACCTTAGTCGCCAATCCGTTCGCCGACATGGCGCTCAGTGGCAAAGTCAACGCAGGCGCTCTGGCTAGTGATGCGCCTGCGTTGATGATTGCCTGTGGTCTGGCAATGAGGAGTTTCGACTGATGGCGCGTATTAACTTATTGCCGTGGCGGGAACAGCTGCGCGAGGAACGCAAGCAGCGGTTTATCGTTACTTTGGCTGGCGTGCTGATTGTGGCGGGTGGCGCTGTGTTCCTGGGTGATCAGTACCTGAGCGGAGCAATTGAACAGCAAAATGCACGTAATGAGTTTGTGCAAAAAGAAATTGCTGTCCTCGATGCGCGGATTAAAGAAATTAGTGAGCTGAAAACGCGCCGTCAGCAGCTGCTTGAACGGATGAAGATCATTCAAGACTTGCAAGGCAACCGTCCGATTATTGGTCGAGTATTTGATCAGCTGGCCAGAACGTTGCCTGATGGTGTGTATTTCACAACGTTGTCTATGAAGGGGCAGAGCATCGCCATCACCGGTGCTGCTGAATCCAACAACCGCGTTTCTAACTTGTTGCGTAATCTGGATGCTTCTGACTGGCTCACTGCGCCGAACCTGACAGCAGTCAAGGCGATAACAGCGGGCGAATTGGATCAGGCCAACGTCTTTCAGTTGACTGTGCAGCAAACTCAGCCTGCCGTTGAAGCACAAGGAGTCAAGAAATGAGCCTGGCTGACTCGTTAGAAAGTTTGCGCAAGATAGACCTTGCTGACCTGGATCTTAATAACGTTGGCTCCTGGCCAGCGGCAGTCAAGGCCATTGCCTGCCTGCTTTTGTTGATTGGTGTATTGGCGCTTGGCTACAACTTTCATTTGAAAGATTTGCAGGCTGAACTTGATACGCAACGCGCTCAAGAGCAGACGCTTAAAGAGCAGTATTCCAACAAGGCTTTTCAGGCGGCCAATCTCGAAGCTTACAAAGATCAAATGAAAGAAATGGAAGTTTCTTTCGGTGCTTTGTTGCGTCAGTTGCCCAGCGATACTGAAGTTCCTGGTTTGCTCGAAGATATTACCCGCACTGGTTTGGGTAGCGGTCTTGAGTTTGAACAAATCACACTGATGCCTGAATCGGCCCAACAGTTCTATATCGAACTGCCGATCCAGATCTCTGTTGTGGGGACCTACCATGACCTGGCGACCTTCGCCAGCGGTGTTGCCAGTCTGCCGCGGATCGTCACCTTGCATGATTTCGACATTAAACCAGTGAGCGCTGACAGCACGACTAGATTGCACATGACCATTTTGGCCAAGACTTATCGCTATAACGATAAGGGAGGAGCTAAGTAATGAAAGCTTCCAAACTTATTCTTAGCGCGGTGTTGCTGGCTACGCTGGCCGGTTGTGATTCAAGTGGCGACTTCGCCGACTTGCAAGCTTTTATGGATGACGTGCGGGCTCGGCCAAAAGGTTCGATTGAGCCGTTGCCAAAGTTTCAGCCGTACGAGGCTTTTACTTACAGTGCTTCTGCACTAAGAAGCCCGTTCCAGCCGCCGGTCAAGATTGATCTGGTAAATCGTCAGAAGGGTTCCAAAGAAATCAAACCTGACGAAACTCGAATCAAGCAGTTCTTGGAAGGCTTCAATATTGAAGTGTTCCAGATGGTGGGTACGCTTTCCAACGAGGCCGGTATGTTTGCCTTGGTCAACGGTGCCGGCGGCGTGCATCGCGTGAGAGTGGGCGACTACTTGGGGCGTAACAACGGACGCATCATTGCTATCAGTGAAGCGAAAATCGATGTGGTTGAGATTGTTCCTGATGGTGAAGGTGGCTGGCTAGAACGGCCACGAAGCCTCTCTCTCAAAGAGCGCTCTTAAGGAGTGGGGTGGAAGATGAAAAACTATTACCGGTCGGTACAACGGAACCTGAGTATGAAAAGCCCTCTATCGCGCATCTGCATTTCTGTTTTGGTCGCGGTTATGTCGCCAACTTTGTTGGCCGCTAACTTGAAAACCCTCGATGTCGCCGCACTACCGGGTGACCGTGTCGAGCTCAAATTGGCGTTCGACGAACCTGTCGCCGCCCCACGTGGCTACACCATCGAGCAGCCAGCGCGTATCGCTCTGGACTTGCCGGGTGTAAGTAACCAGACCGGCTCTAAGAATCGTGAGCTGGGTGTGGGTAACGCCCGCAGTGTGACTGTCGTTGAAGCCAAGGACCGTACGCGCCTGATCATCAACCTGGCCAGCCTGGTTCCTTACAGCACCCGTGCTGAGGGCAATAACCTTTATGTGGTCGTTGGCGAGGGTGCCATTTCCCAGGCTTCTACCGCTCCGGTTGCTGCGCCAGTAGCACCTGTCGCGTCTGCGCCAGTTAGGAAGAACTTTGCGCCGGTAAACAAAAGCATCTCGAACATCGACTTCCAGCGCGGCGAGCAGGGCGAGGGTAACGTGGTTATCCAGCTCTCTGATGCCTCGGTTAACCCCGATATTCAAGAGCAAGGCGGCAAGATTCGTTTGGCGTTTGCCAAAACCGACCTGCCTGAGTCGCTGCGCGTTCGTTTGGACGTAAAAGATTTCGCCACGCCAGTACAGTTCGTCAGTGCGGTTGAGCAGGATGGCAAAGCTGTCATTACTGTTGAGCCAACTGGTATGTACGACTACCTGGCTTACCAGGCCGATAACAAGCTGACCATCAGCGTTAAGCCGATCACTCAGGAAGACGCGGAAAAGCGTAAGAAAGATGTGTTCGCCTACAGCGGTGAAAAGCTGTCGTTGAACTTCCAGGACATCGACGTGCGTTCGGTTCTGCAACTGATCGCCGACTTCACCGACCTCAACTTGGTGGCCAGTGACACTGTTCAAGGCAATATCACGCTGCGTCTGCAGAACGTGCCTTGGGATCAGGCGCTGGACTTGGTGCTGAAAACCAAGGGTCTGGACAAGCGCAAAATTGGCAACGTGTTGATGGTCGCTCCGGCAGATGAAATTGCTGCCCGCGAACGTCAAGAGCTTGAGTCGCAGAAGCAAGTGGCTGAACTGGCCCCTCTGCGCAAAGACATCATTCAGTTGAACTACGCCAAGGCCTCGGATATCGCCAAGATCTACGAAGCAGAAGGCGCGAAGGGCACCCTGAAAGACGATATGCGTGGCTCGGTGATCTTCGATGACCGTACTAACAGCCTGATCGTTACCTTGACCCAAGAGCGCATCGACGAGCTGCGTCGCATCATTACCCAGCTGGACATTCCAGTGCGTCAGGTAATGATCGAGGCGCGTATCGTTGAAGCCAACGTTAACTACGACAAGAGCCTGGGCGTACGTTGGGGCGGTTCACAAACCTTCGGTAACGGCAACGGCACCATTGGCGGCGCGGACACCCTGGGTGTGCCATTCGTTGACATGGGTGCTACCAACGCGACTTCCGCGCTGGGTATTGGTTGGGTTAGCGATAACCTGATCCTTGACCTTGAATTGTCGGCCATGGAAAAAACCGGTAACGGTGAAGTGGTATCCCAGCCGAAGGTGGTTACCTCGGACAAAGAAACCGCAAAAATCCTCAAGGGTTCCGAGATTCCGTACCAAGAAGCCAGCTCCAGCGGTGCATCGACTACATCGTTTAAAGAAGCGTCGTTGTCGCTGGAAGTGACTCCGCAGATCACTCCGGACAACCGCATCATCATGGAAGTGAAGGTCACCAAAGACGAACCAGACTTCGCTAACGCCCTGAACGGTGTTCCGCCGATCAAGAAAAACGAAGTCAACGCCAAGGTTCTGGTTAGCGATGGCGAGACAATCGTTATCGGTGGTGTGTTCTCCAACACCCAAACCAAGACTGTCGACAAGGTGCCATTCCTCGGTGACCTGCCTTACCTGGGTCGCATGTTCCGCCGTGATGTCGTCGCCGACACCAAAAACGAACTTCTGGTTTTCCTGACTCCGCGTATCATGAACAACTCGGCAATCGCTGTGAGTCGCTAAATCTGTGCGAAATTTGATTCTCGTAGGCCCGATGGGGGCAGGTAAAAGCACCATCGGGAGGTTACTGGCAAAAGAGTTAAGACTGTCATTCAAAGACTCGGATAAGGAAATCGAGCAGCGTACTGGAGCCAATATTCCCTGGATCTTCGATGTTGAAGGGGAGGCTGGCTTCCGTGAGCGTGAGCAGTCCGTCATCGGCGAGTTGTGTGAGCTCGACGGTGTTGTGCTGGCTACTGGAGGCGGCGCGGTGCTGCGTCCAGAGAATCGCTCGGCGCTGCGTGCCGGTGGCCGTGTGGTCTATCTGCATACTTCTGTCGACCAGCAGTTGGACCGCACTTCTCGTGATCGCAACCGTCCGCTACTGCGTACGGCCAACCCAGGCAAAGTGCTTGCCGACTTGATGCACATCCGCGATCCGCTGTACCGGGAAATCGCGGATGTCATTATCGAAACCGATGAGCGTCCACCGCGCATGGTGGTGCAGGAAATTCTGGAGCGCCTCGAGGCGCTTCATCCACGTTAAAGCGCACGCCGATATGCGCTATCCTATGGCCCTTTTATCGTGGGGGCTTCATGCAGACTCTTCATGTTGAGCTGGGCGACCGTAGTTATCCCATCTATATCGGGGCAAACCTGCTGGTTCAGCCCGAGCTTTTTTCTCGGCATATTGCGGGTAAGCAAGTTGCCATTGTTAGCAACGAAACCGTTGCTCCTCTTTATCTCCAGTCCGTTAAGCAGGCTTTGGCCGGCTTTGATGTTGCCACCGTCATTCTTCCGGATGGCGAGGCGTACAAAGGCTGGGAAACCCTGCAGCTTATTTTCGACGGACTTCTTTCGGCTCGGCACGAGCGCAGCACTACGGTGATTGCCTTGGGTGGCGGCGTTGTCGGCGATATGGCTGGCTTCGCGGCGGCTTGCTACCAGCGCGGTGTCGATTTCATTCAGGTGCCCACCACGTTGCTGTCGCAGGTTGACTCCTCGGTTGGCGGCAAGACCGGTATCAATCATCCCTTGGGTAAGAATATGGTCGGTGCCTTCTATCAGCCCAATGCGGTGCTGATTGATACGGCGACCCTGAACACCCTGCCGGCTCGTGAGTTGTCTGCTGGTCTGGCTGAAGTGATCAAGTACGGTCTGATCTGCGATGAGCCATTTCTGACCTGGCTTGAGGCCAATATGGATGCCTTGCGCAGCCTCGACCAAGCAGCGCTGACCGAAGCCATTGCTCGCTCCTGCGCGGCCAAAGCCAAGGTGGTTGGCGCCGATGAGCGCGAGTCAGGCGTGCGCGCCACGCTCAATCTTGGCCACACCTTTGGCCATGCCATCGAAACCCATATGGGCTACGGCGTCTGGCTACATGGCGAGGCGGTTGCAGCGGGTACGGTGATGGCGCTGGAAATGTCTTGCCGCCTGGGCTGGATCACTGCCGCCGAGCGTGATCGTGGTATTCGCTTGTTTCTGCGTGCCGGCTTGCCCGTAATTCCGCCAGAAGAAATGAGTGCAGAGGATTTTCTCACCCATATGGCGGTCGATAAGAAAGTTCTTGGCGGTCGGCTGCGTCTTGTTTTGCTTCGCCAGATGGGCGAAGCGGTAGTGACGGGCGATTTCCCGCGCGAGATTTTGGATGCCACTCTGGTTGCGGACTACCGCGCCATGGTGGAACACCTTAAAGACTAATTGAGAGCCCCATGACCAGTCTGCACGCCGACGAGGCCTTTCTCGGCCACTACCAGTTCAGTCACGACCCTTTTGCCGCTCGCGTTCCAGGCTTTAAATTTTTCCCGGCGCAACGTAAGCCGGTGCTGGGTCAATTACATCACTTGGCGCGCTACAGCCAGTTGCTTCTTGTTGTCAGCGGTCCGCAAGGTAGCGGAAAAACCCTGCTGCGTCAGGCGCTGGTTGCCAGTACCAATAAGCAAGCGGTCCACAGCGTGGTGTTTTCCGCGCGTGGTGCGGCCGATGCTGGCGGCGTTATGCGTCAAATCGCCCAAGGTTTGAACGTTCAACAGTCGGACGCCCGCTCGCTGCTGTCTCAGGTGGCGCAGTTGTCGCTGACCGGTCAGGAAGTCTACCTGCTGATTGATGACGCCGAGTCGCTGGATAACGACGCCCTCGACGCGCTCCTGGCCCTGGCTGCGGGCAATGCCGAAGGCCGCCCGCACGTATTCTTGTTTGGCGAGTCGGCCATGCTGCCGCGCCTGGAATTGCTTGCCGATGGCGAGGAGCGCTTCCACGCCATTGAGCTGGACCCGTACAGCGAAGAAGAAACCCGCGAGTATCTGGCGCAGCGTCTTGAAGGCGCAGGGCAGGGCATTGAGTTGCTCAGCGAAGAGCAGATCGCCGATATCCATTTGCAGTCTGCCGGCTGGCCGGGTGCGATCAATCAGGTGGCGCGCGAAACCCTGATCGAGTCGATGCTGGCCAATCGCGGTGGCGTACAGAAGGCAGGTATGGCGTTCAAACTTCCGAAAAAACATCTGATCGCTCTGGTGGTGGTGGCAATCGCCGTGGGCGCCGCCTGGCTGATGCAGGGGCGCAGCAAACCGGACGCGCAAGCTCCGGCGGTTGCGCAGTTGCCATTGGGTAGTACGCCAGCCCCAGCGGTCGACGCCACTGCGCCAGCGGATGGTAAAGGCCCCGCGGTTGAATTTGCCGGCTCCGGTCAACCGCTGCCGTTGCCATTGGTTGGTCAGGCGCAGCCGGTGATTCGTGAGCCATTGGCGCAAGCGTCCGGTTTGGGTGAAAACGACGATGACGGCGCGATTGAGCCGCCTGCCAGCGCTACGCCGCCGACAGTTACCAGCATGGCGCCACCGCAAGGTGCAACGCCTAGCGCGGCTCCTGCAGCCCCTGTAATCGCGCCGGCTGTTAAGCCTGCTCCGGTGACTACGCCTGCACCAACCGTTGCCAGTGCGGCAAAACCGCCAGTGGCGGCGCCGGCGGCGAAACCGACTGCGCCAGCTGCGACGGCCGCCAAGCCTGCTACTGCGCCAGTTAAACCGGTTGCCAAGGTTGAGAAACCTGCGCCCGCCTCAAGCGGTTCTGCCGGTGCTTGGCATGCCAGCCAACCGGGTGGCAATTACGCGCTGCAAGTGTTGGGTACCGGTTCGGAAAGCGCGGCACAGGCGTTTGTTCGCGAGCAAGGTGCGGAGTATCACTACTTCAAGAAAACCCTCAACGGCAAACCGCTCTACGTCGTCACCTACGGCAACTTTGCCAATCGCGCCGCCGCCCAGGCTGCGATCAAGACCCTGCCTGCTAAGGTTCAAGCCGGCAAGCCCTGGCCCAAGACCTTCTCCAGCATCCAGCAGGAGGCTCAAGCGCGCTGATTTAATGTGCGCCTGAGTGCAATGACCGGGTGGTCTTTAGCACGACCGCCTGGTACTTTCTTATAGAAAGGCGACATAAGGTTTCGCGCTTTCGCCGCGGGACGTTTGTTCGCTGAGATTCGTCTGTGTACAATGACCCCCCTTTTGCCTGCGCAAAGCTGGCGCATTGACCTGCGCGCACGGTAAGTGTTTGAAATAGATCAAAGTTTGCCTGGTGAGAGTCCCTATGAAAGCAGGTCTATACCATCCTGATGAGTTCAAGGATAACTGCGGCTTCGGCCTGATCGCCCATATGCAGGGCGAGGCGAGTCATCACTTGCTGCAAACGGCTATTGAAGCCCTGACCTGCATGACGCACCGCGGCGGCATTAACGCCGACGGTAAGACAGGTGATGGCTGCGGCCTGCTGATCCAGAAGCCTGACGCCTTTCTGCGTGCCGTTGCCAAAGAGCAATTTGCCGCCGACCTGCCGGCCCAATACGCCGTCGGCATGGTGTTCCTCAACCAAGACGCGGCCAAAGCCGACGTTGCGCGCGAGAACATGAACCGCGAAATTCTGGCTGCTGGGCTGCAACTGATCGGCTGGCGCAAAGTGCCCATCGACACCAGCGTGCTCGGCCGCCTGGCCCTTGAGCGCCTGCCGCAGATCGAGCAGGTGTTTATCGGTGGTGCCGGCCTGAGCGACCAAGAGTTCGCCATCAAGCTGTTCAGCGCCCGCCGTCGTTCTTCGGTGGCCAACGCCGCCGACAGCGATCACTACATTTGCAGCTTCTCGGCCAAGACCATCATCTACAAAGGTTTGATGATGCCGGTCGACCTGCAGCAGTTCTATCCGGACCTCGGTGACGAGCGCCTGATGACTGCGATCTGCGTGTTCCACCAGCGCTTCTCCACCAACACCCTGCCGAAATGGCCGTTGGCCCAGCCGTTCCGCCTGTTGGCGCACAACGGTGAAATCAACACCATCACCGGTAACCGCAACTGGGCCGTGGCCCGTCGCACCAAGTTTGCCAACGACCAGTTGCCCGACCTCGACGAGCTCGGCCCGCTGGTGAACCGCGTAGGTTCCGACTCCTCAAGCATGGATAACATGCTTGAGCTGATGGTTACCGGTGGCATGGATCTGTTCCGTGGTATTCGTATGATCATTCCGCCTGCGTGGCAGAACGTCGAAACCATGGACGCCGACCTGCGTGCCTTCTACGAATACAACTCCATGCACATGGAACCGTGGGATGGCCCTGCTGGCGTGGTACTTACCGACGGCCGCTACGCCGTGTGCTTGCTCGACCGTAACGGCCTGCGCCCGGCGCGTTGGGTGACCACCCAGAACGGCTATATCACTATCGCCTCGGAAATCGGCGTATGGGATTACAAGCCTGAGGACGTGATCGCCAAAGGCCGTGTGGGCCCGGGCCAGGTCTTGGCCGTGGATACCGAAACCGGTCAGGTACTGCACACCGACGATATCGACAGCCGCTTGAAATCGCGCCACCCCTACAAGCAGTGGCTGCGCAAAAGCGCGGTGCGCATTCAAGCGACCATGGACGACGACCATGGCGCCGCCAGCTATGGCAGCGACCAGCTCAAGCACTACATGAAAATGTTCCAGGTCACCTTTGAAGAGCGTGACCAGGTGCTGCGTCCATTGGCCGAGCAAGGCCAGGAAGCGGTGGGCTCGATGGGTGACGACACGCCAATGGCGGTACTGTCGCAACGTGTGCGCCCGACTTACGACTACTTCCGCCAGCAGTTCGCCCAGGTGACCAACCCACCAATCGACCCGCTGCGTGAAGCCATCGTGATGTCCCTGGAGATCTGCCTGGGCGCCGAGCGCAATATTTTCGAAGAGTCGCCGGCTCACGCTTCGCGCGTAATCCTCAGCTCGCCAGTGATTTCGCCGGCCAAATGGCGCTCGTTGATGAACCTGGAAACCCCCGGTTTCGAGCGTCAGGTTATCGACCTGAACTACGACGAAAGCGTTGGCCTGGAAGCCGCTGTGCGTAATATCGCCGACCAGGCTGAAGAAGCGGTACGTGGCGGCAAGTGCCTGTTGGTGCTGACCGACCGCAATATCGCCCCAGGCAAGCTGCCGGTTCACGCCTCGCTGGCGGTCGGTGCGGCGCACCATCGCCTGATCGAAAAAGGCCTGCGTTGCGACTGCAACATCCTGGTTGAAACCGCTACCGCCCGCGACCCGCACCACTTTGCTGTGTTGGTAGGTTTCGGTGCCTCGGCGGTTTACCCGTATCTCGCTTACGAAGTGCTGGCCGACCTGATCCGCACCGGCGAAGTGCTGGGCGATCTGTACGAAGTCTTCAAGAACTACCGCAAAGGCATCTCCAAAGGCCTGCTGAAAATCCTCTCCAAGATGGGCATTTCCACCGTCGCCTCGTACCGTGGTGCGCAGCTGTTTGAAGCCGTTGGTTTGTCCGAAGAAGTGGTTAACCTGAGCTTCCGTGGTGTGGCTAGCCGCATCAAAGGCGCGCGCTTTGTCGATATCGAAGCCGAGCAGAAACTGCTTGCCGCTGAGGCCTGGAACAACCGCAAAAACATCCAGCAGGGCGGGTTGCTCAAGTTTGTGTACGGCGGTGAATACCACGCCTACAACCCGGACGTGGTCAACACCCTGCAGGCTGCGGTGCAGAGCGGCAGCTACGCGAAATTCAAGGAATACACCACGCTGGTCGACACCCGCCCGGTGTCGATGATCCGTGACCTACTGAAAGTCAAAGAAGCCGCAACGCCGTTGGCACTCGACCGAGTCGAGCCGCTGGAAGCGATCCTCAAGCGCTTCGACTCGGCCGGTATTTCCTTGGGCGCCTTGTCGCCGGAGGCTCACGAAGCTATCGCCGAAGCCATGAACCGTCTGGGCGCGCGTTCCAACTCCGGTGAAGGCGGCGAAGACCCGGCGCGTTACGGCACCGTGCGCAGCTCGAAAATCAAGCAGGTGGCCACTGGCCGTTTTGGCGTTACCCCGGAATACCTGGTGAACGCCGAAGTGCTGCAGATCAAAGTGGCCCAAGGCGCCAAGCCGGGTGAAGGCGGTCAACTGCCAGGCGGTAAGGTCAACGGCCTGATCGCCAAGCTGCGTTACGCCGTACCTGGCGTAACCCTGATTTCGCCACCGCCGCACCACGACATCTATTCCATCGAAGACTTGTCGCAGCTGATTTTTGACCTTAAGCAGGTCAACCCATCGGCGTTGGTCTCGGTGAAGTTGGTAGCAGAGGCTGGCGTGGGCACCATCGCCGCTGGCGTGGCCAAGGCCTATGCCGACCTGATCACCATCTCCGGTTACGACGGTGGTACCGGCGCTTCGCCGCTGACCTCCATCAAGTACGCCGGCGCGCCATGGGAGCTCGGCTTGGCCGAAACCCACCAAACCCTGCGCGGCAACGACCTGCGCGGCAAGGTGCGAGTACAAACTGACGGCGGCCTGAAAACCGGACTCGACGTGATCAAGGCCGCCATCCTCGGCGCCGAAAGCTTCGGCTTTGGTACCGCACCAATGATCGCCCTGGGCTGCAAATACCTGCGTATTTGCCACCTGAACAACTGCGCCACCGGTGTCGCCACGCAGAACGATAAGCTGCGCAAAGACCACTTCATCGGCACCGTCGAAATGGTGATGAATTTCTTCACCTTTGTTGCCGAAGAAACCCGCGAGTGGCTGGCCAAGGTTGGCGTTGCCAGCCTGGAAGAGCTGATTGGCCGTACCGACCTGCTGGAAATGCTGCCGGGTGAAACCGATAAACAGCAGCACCTGGATCTGAGCCCGCTGTTGGGCAGCGACCATATTCCGGCGGACAAACCGCAGTTCTGCCAAGTCGACCGCAACCCGCCGTTCGACGAAGGTAAGCTGGCTGAGCATATGGTTGGCCTGGCCAAGTCGGCGATCGACGGCCTGACCGGCGCTGAGTTCGAGCTGGATATCTGCAACTGCGACCGTTCCATTGGTGCCCGTGTATCCGGCGAAATCGCCCGTGTGCATGGCAACCAAGGCATGGCCAAAGCGCCGATCACCTTCCGCTTCAAGGGCACTGCCGGCCAGAGCTTTGGTGTGTGGAACGCCGGTGGCTTGAACCTGTACCTGCAAGGCGACGCCAACGACTACGTCGGCAAGGGCATGACGGGCGGCAAGGTGGTGA
This sequence comes from Pseudomonas sp., assembly GCF_037994325.1. Taxonomy (GTDB): domain Bacteria; phylum Pseudomonadota; class Gammaproteobacteria; order Pseudomonadales; family Pseudomonadaceae; genus Aquipseudomonas. The sequence continues at coordinate 5,344 of NZ_JBBNAH010000331.1, read as the reverse complement.
TCGTGCCGCCGGCCAACAGCGCGTTCAAAACCCAGGATGGCGCCATTGTCGGCAACACCTGCCTGTACGGCGCCACCGGCGGCAAGCTGTTTGCTGCCGGTACTGCCGGTGAGCGTTTTGCCGTGCGTAACTCCGGTGCCCACGCGGTCGTTGAAGGCACTGGCGACCACTGCTGCGAATACATGACTGGCGGCTTTGTCGCTGTGTTGGGCAAGACCGGCTACAACTTCGGCTCGGGCATGACCGGCGGTTTCGCCTACGTGCTCGACCTGGACAACACCTTTGTTGACCGCGTGAACCATGAGCTGGTGGAAATTCAGCGCATCAGCGGCGAGTCGATGGAGTCGTACCGTAGCCACTTGCAACGTGTGCTGGCCGAGTACGTTGAGGAAACTTCCAGCGAATGGGGTCGCAACCTCCTGGAAAACCTCGATGACTACCTGCGCAAGTTCTGGCTGGTCAAACCGAAAGCCGCCAGCCTTGGGTCGCTGCTGTCCAGCACCCGTGCTAACCCACAATAATTTGCGCCTGCCGTAGTGTGATGAGGTTTTAACCATGACTGAACGTCTGAACAACGACTTCCAGTTCCTCGATGTCGGGCGCAAAGATCCGAAGAAGAAACTGCTGCGTCAGCGCAAAAAGGAATTCGTCGAGATCTATGAGCCCTTCAAACCGGCTCAAGCCGCCGACCAGTCGCATCGTTGCCTGGGCTGCGGTAACCCGTATTGCGAGTGGAAGTGCCCGGTGCACAACTTTATTCCGAACTGGCTGAAACTGGTCTCGGAAGGCAACATCCTGGCCGCTGCTGAACTGTCGCACCAAACCAACACCCTGCCGGAAGTCTGCGGCCGTGTGTGCCCACAAGACCGTCTGTGCGAGGGTGCCTGCACCCTTAACGACGGCTTTGGTGCGGTGACCATCGGTTCGGTGGAGAAGTACATCACCGACACCGCCTTTGCCATGGGCTGGCGCCCGGATATGTCCAAGGTGGTGCCGACCGGCAAGCGCGTTGCCATTATTGGCGCCGGCCCCGCTGGCCTGGGTTGCGCCGACGTACTGGTGCGTAACGGCGTGTCGCCGGTGGTGTTCGATAAGAACCCGGAAATCGGTGGCCTGCTGACCTTTGGCATTCCCGAATTCAAGCTGGAAAAGAGCGTACTCAGCCGCCGCCGTGAAGTGTTCACCGGTATGGGGATCGAGTTCCGCTTGAACATGGAAGTGGGTAAAGACGTCACCGTCGAGCAACTGCTCGAAGAATACGATGCCGTGTTTATGGGCATGGGCACCTACACCTATATGAAGGGCGGCTTCCCCGGTGAAGACCTGCCAGGCGTACACGATGCCTTGGATTTCCTGATCGCCAACGTCAATCGCAACTTAGGTTTCGAAAAGGCCCCGGAAGACTTTATCAATATGAAGGGCAAGCGCATCGTTGTGCTCGGTGGTGGCGATACCGCCATGGACTGCAACCGCACCTCGATTCGCCAGGGCGCCAAGTCGGTGACCTGCGCCTACCGTCGTGACGAAGAAAACATGCCCGGTTCGCGTAAAGAGGTAAAAAACGCCAAAGAAGAAGGCGTGAAATTCCTCTACAACCGCCAGCCAATCGCGATCGTCGGTGAAGACCGCGTCGAAGGCGTGAAGGTGGTCGAGACCCGTCTCGGCGAACCGGACGCCCGTGGCCGTCGCAGCCCTGAGCCGATTCCAGGATCTGAAGAAATCATCCCGGCGGAAGCCGTGTTGATCGCCTTCGGTTTCCGCCCAAGCCCAGCGCCGTGGTTCGAGCAATTCAGCATTCAGACCGACAGCCAGGGCCGCGTAATCGCCCCGGAACAAGCCAAGTTCAAACACCAAACCAGCAACCCGAAGATTTTTGCCGGTGGCGATATGGTGCGTGGCTCGGACTTGGTGGTGACGGCGATTTTCGAAGGTCGCCAAGCGGCTGAAGGGATTCTGGATTACCTGAACGTGTGATACGTCTTAGCTCCGTCATTCCCGCGCAGGCGGGAATCCAGAGTTGGGCGGAAAACGTGTTCTCCTGTTTCACTCTGGGTCCCCGCCTGCGCGGGGACGACGAAGGCAGGCGTTCAAGTCCGCTATCCTGCGCGACAAATTGACTCCATAGACAAAAGGCACGGCACTCGCCGTGCCTTTTGCTGTGCGCTCTGCGAAAATGCCCGCACTTTTTTGCTGCCTACTTTTCGCAGGAACTGCCATGACCGCCTTGAAGAACGACCGTTTCCTTCGCGCCTTGCTGAAACAGCCTGTCGACGTCACGCCAGTGTGGATGATGCGCCAAGCCGGTCGCTACTTGCCCGAGTATCGCGCCAGCCGCGCCAAGGCCGGCGACTTTATGGGCCTGATGCAAAACCCGCAATTCGCCTGTGAAGTCACCCTGCAACCGCTGGACCGCTACCCACAACTGGACGCGGCCATTCTGTTCTCCGACATCCTCACCATCCCCGACGCCATGGGCCAAGGCTTGTACTTTGAAACCGGCGAAGGTCCGCGTTTCAAGAAAGTCATCAGCAGCCTGGCCGACGTTGAAGCGTTGCCGATCCCTGATCCGGAAAAAGACCTCGGCTACGTGATGGACGCCGTACGTACTATCCGCTCAGCCCTGAATGGCCGCGTGCCGTTGATTGGTTTCTCTGGCAGCCCCTGGACTCTGGCCACCTATATGGTCGAAGGCGGTTCTTCCAAAGACTTCCGCAAAACCAAAGCCATGCTCTACGACAATCCGCAGGCTATGCACTTGCTGCTCGACAAGCTGGCGCAGTCGGTCACCAATTACCTCAACGGGCAGATTCTCGCCGGTGCGCAAGCGGTGCAGATTTTCGATACCTGGGGCGGCAACTTGTCGTCGGCGGCGTACCTGGAGTTCTCCCTGGCCTATATGAGAAAGATCGTCAGCGGTCTGATCCGCGAACACGACGGGCGCAAGATCCCGGTGATCCTCTTCACCAAAAACGGGGGCCTGTGGTTGGAGTCGTTGGCCGAAGCTGGCGCCGACGCCCTGGGTCTGGACTGGACCTGCGATATCGGCGAAGCGCGCCGCCGCGTGGGTTCGCAGGTATCGCTGCAAGGCAATATGGACCCCACCGTGCTCTACGCCCAGCCAGCAGCAATCCGCAACGAAGTGGCGCGTATTCTGGCCAGCTACGGCAAAGGCAGCGGCCACGTCTTCAACCTCGGCCACGGCATTACCCCGGAAGTTAAACCCGAGCATGCCGGTGCGTTCCTGGAAGCGGTGCATGAGCTGTCGGCGCAGTATCACCAGTGAGGTGTTTGGCTGAAATGAGAAGGGCGCCGAGAGGCGCCCTTTTTTTGTCGACGATGCGCTTGAATCTTGCGCGCCTGGTCGGGTATGAAAAAATTTAAATCGGGGTCTTTTAAGGCAGCGGCGCAAACGGCGAGCCGCCATCGGCGGTTTGTAATTCGATGAGGTAGTTGCGGAAGATCTGCCCCAGCACCTGGGTGGCAATCTCCAACTGCTCACGTGGCATCTGTGCAGCAACCTGGTCGGCGGTATCCAGCGCATCCTCAGCGCCATTCACCGCCGCCATTTTCAGCACGATATAGGCCTGCACGTTATTGGCCTGCACACCTTCACCGCGGAAAAACATCATGCCCAGGCGGTATTGGCTTTGCGCGTGCCCCTGAAGTGAGGCTTGTTCGAACAAGTTCAGCGCCTGCGGCAAATCACGCGGTGCTTGCTTGCCGTCGTAGTAAAACTCGCCGAGTTCGTATTGGGCTTCAGGGTCGCCGCTCTGCGCGGCTTGTTGGCAGGAAGCAAGGGCTTCTGCCTGGTCTTCGGGAAGGGTGTTGAGCGAACAGCGGCCGGTGGCCGGAATCAGCAAGGAGTTGCCGCCAGCCGATGCAACCAGTGGCAGCAAAAGCAACAGGCAGCCCAGGGATAGGGTGCGGCCGATGCAGTTCATAACAATCAACATGCCTCATAAAGCGTGCGGGCAATTGGCCCGGCCGACGGAAAAACGACGGCCCGCGCATTATGGAATAAGCAGGCCCATCGTTACAAAGTCTTTACCGACTTTTCTGTCTGCGCGGTTACACCGTTGCGCCCGTTCAGGCCCAGCAGCAGCCACGTCAGCAGCGGATAGGCCAAGCTTAGCAGTGCATGAAATACGTCTGCCCGTTGTAACGGGCCTATAACGCCCTGGGTGCCAATCACCAGCCCGGCGACGATAAACAGCGCCACCACGCCCACTGCTGCGAGCAACCGGTTACGGCCTGAGCCGATGCCGGCATACAACACCAACCCCAGCGTCGCCAGGTTTAGCAGCAGCTTGTAGGTGTCGAGCATGCCCAGGCGCTGAGCGCCTTCAAACAGCACGCTGAGGCTGATGATCACCCAGCACCAACCCAGCCGCTGCCAATGCCAGCCACGCGTCAGTGTCAGGGCGACAACGCCCAGAATCGGCAGGGCTAACAGGCTGCTGGCCTGGCTAAGCTTGGCGTGCAGCACCTGCCAGCTTAGGTCCACGCCAAAATGCAGTACGCCCACCACAGCCGCGGCGCCGGTCAGTAGCAACGCGGCAATAGCCATCAGCCAGGTCGCGCGCAACGGTTTCTCGGCCCACTGCGGGCTACGCAAAATGCCGATCACGCTGGCCAAACAGGCCAGCGCCAGCAGTGCATCAGAAGCGGCCGTGCTGGAATGCATCAGCGCAATGCCGCGAAGGCGCGCTCAGCGGCGTCGAGGGTGATTTGCAGCTCTTTGTCGCCGTGGGCGATGGAGGTGAAGCCGGCCTCAAAGGCACTTGGCGCCAGGTACACGCCGCCGTCGAGCATCAGGTGGAAGAACTTCTTGAAGCGTTCGGCATCGCTGCTCATCACGTCGTCAAAGGTGACGATGTCATCGGCGCCGCTGAAGTACAGGCCAAACATGCCGCCCGCCTGGGTGGTCACAAACGGCACGCCAGCCGCGTCGGCGCGCTGTTGCAGGCCGTCGAGCATGCGCGTGGTGTAGGCGGTGAGCTCGTCGTGGAAACCGGGGCGGCGGATCAGGTTCAGGGTGGTCAGGCCAGCGGCCATGGCCAGCGGGTTGCCCGACAGCGTGCCCGCTTGGTACACCGGGCCAAGCGGGGCGATCTGTTGCATGATTTCGCGCTTGCCGCCAAAGCAGCCCACCGGCATACCGCCGCCGATAATTTTGCCGAACGTCGACAAGTCTGGGGTTACGCCGTAGTAAGCCTGGGCACCGCCGAGGGCAACGCGGAAGCCGGTCATTACTTCGTCAAAAATCAGCACCACGCCGTGCTTGTCGCATTGCTCGCGCAGGCCTTCAAGAAAGCCCGGTGCCGGTGGCACGCAGTTCATATTG
>NZ_JBBNAH010000330.1:0-9079 GCF_037994325.1 Pseudomonas sp. | reverse complement strand
GCCCTGGGCAACTTTGGTGTCGACCACGTGCTTGATGCCGTTGTTGATTGGGCCCCCAAGCCGCTGGCGCGGGTGGCCAACGAGCGCACGGTGGAACCGGTCGAAGAGAAGTTCACCGGCTTTGTGTTCAAGATCCAAGCAAACATGGACCCCAAGCACCGCGACCGTATCGCCTTTATGCGCATCTGCTCGGGCAAATACGACAAGGGCATGAAAATGCGCCACGTGCGCTTGGGCAAAGAAGTGCGCATCGGTGATGCCCTGACCTTCTTCTCCTCCGAACGAGAGCAACTGGAAGAAGCCTTTGCCGGCGACATCATTGGCCTGCACAACCACGGCACCATCCAGATTGGCGACACCTTTACCGAAGGCGAAAACCTGGGCTTTACCGGTATTCCCCACTTCGCCCCGGAACTATTCCGCCGTGTGCGCCTGAAAGACCCACTGAAATCCAAGCAACTGCGCCAGGGTTTGCAGGAACTGGCCGAAGAAGGCGCCACCCAGGTGTTCTTCCCCGAACGCAGCAACGACATCATCCTCGGCGCTGTGGGTGTGCTGCAGTTCGACGTGGTCGCCAGCCGCTTGAAAGAGGAATACAAGGTGGAATGCCAGTACGAGCCGATCACCGTGTGGTCCGCGCGCTGGATTGAGAGCGACGATAAGAAGAAGCTTGAGGAATTCAAGGTTAAGGCGGTGGAGAACCTGGCCGTTGATGGCGGCGGGCACCTCACCTACCTGGCGCCGACGCGGGTGAACTTGGCGTTGATGGAAGAGCGCTGGCCTGAGATTAAATTTAGGGCTACTCGCGAGCATCACTAAAAAAAAGCCCCTCACCCCTGCCCCTCTCCCGCAAGCGGGAGAGGGGTTCTAACCGCGATATCGGCAACATAGAAGATCGACTGGTCTCCCCTCGCCCGTTTACGGGAGAGGGGTCGGGGGTGAGGGCCGCTTTTGCGCGTCCACCCACATAGCCACAGCCTCTAGCACTGCCTCCATCTCCTGAAGCACCTGATTGTTCCAAAAGCGCAACACCGTATAGCCCTGCCCTTCCAGCCAGCGACTTCGACGCTGGTCATAACTCCCCTGCTCAACATGCTGTCCGCCATCCAGCTCAATAATCAGCTTTAGCTCCTTGCAAACGAAGTCCGCGATATACCGCTCAAACGGCACCTGCCGCCTAAACTTCAGCGCCATAAACCGCCGATCACGCAGTTGAAACCACATTCTTCGCTCCGCCTCTGTCGCTTGCATCCGCAACCCTTTGGCACGCCCCTGCAAATCCATTTACCCTACCCCCATGCCCCTAATCGACACCCACACCCACCTCGACTTCCCCGACTTCGATGCCGATCGCAGCCAGGTGCTGGCTAATGCCCGCGCTAATGCAGTGGAGCGTCTGGTGGTGTTGGGCGTCTATCAGAGCAATTGGCAGCGGGTATGGGAGCTGGCGCAAACACAAGACGGCGTTTATGCCGCCCTGGGCCTGCACCCGGTCTATCTGCTGCAGCACCAGCCCGAGCATTTGCTGGAACTGCGCACCTGGCTGGAGCGCCTGCGCGGTGAGAAAAAGCTCTGTGCCATCGGTGAGTTCGGTTTGGACTATTACCTGCCCGAGCTGGACCGCGAACGCCAACAAACCCTGTTCGAGGCCCAGTTAAAGCTGGCAGCGGAATTCGACCTGCCCGTGCTGCTGCATGTACGCCGCAGCCATGCTCAGGTGATTGCCACCCTCAAGCGCTTCAAGCTCAAACGCGCCGGCATCATCCATGCGTTTGCCGGTAGCCATGAGGAGGCGCGGGAGTACATCAAGCTTGGTTTTAAACTCGGCCTGGGCGGCGCTGCAACTTGGCCGCAGGCGCTAAGGCTGCGCAAGGTGGTGGCGCAGTTGCCGTTAGCGGCGATTGTGCTGGAGACTGACTCGCCCGATATGGCGCCGGCGATGTACCCCAATCAGCGCAATAGCCCGGAGTATTTGCCACAGATTTGCGCGGCGTTGGCGCAGCTTCGCGGGGAAAGTGGCGAGACGTTGGCGCAGGAAAGTTCAGCGAATGCCCGCGAGCTGTTTGGCTGGTGAGTAGGCAGTGCGCATCTGCCGCCAAGCAAATGCGCACGGCAACCTCGGCCGGTTAGTAAACGTCGCGGCGGTAACGCCCTTCTTCGGTTAGCTGGGTGATGGCTGCATCGCCCAGTTCCTGGCGCAACACCTGATCCACGCCCTCGGCCATGCCTTGCAAGCTGCCGCAGACATAAATCGCCGCGCCGTCGGCAACCCAGGCTTTGAGTTCAGTGGCGGCCTCACGCAAGCGGTGCTGCACGTAGATTTTCTCCGCCTGGTCGCGGGAAAACGCCAGGTCCAGGCGTGCCAGCTGTCCGTTGTTTAGCCAGCCTTGCAGTTCGCTTTGGCAGAAGAAGTCATGGGCGCTATTGCGCTCACCAAAGAGCAGCCAGTTGCGCCCTTCACCGGCTTGTACTCGCGCTTTAAGCAGGCTGCGCAAGCCGGCCAAACCGGTGCCATTGCCGAGCAAAATCAGCGGGCGTGGTTCTGCCGGCAGATGGAAGCCGCTGTTACGGCGTACGCGCAGGCTGATGCCGCTGCCAAGCGCAGCGTGCACACAAAGCCAGCCAGAACCCAAACCGAAGCTGCCGTCTGGATGGGTTTCCACCCGCACAATCAGCTCCAGCACGCCATCGCTGGCCAGCGAAGCAATGGAGTATTCACGAGCGCTCAGCGGCACCAGCGCGTCAACCAAGGCTTGGGCGTGCAGGCCCACCAGATGCTCCCGGCTAGCCGGCAGTTGGCGATTGGCCAGGGCTTGGGCGACGGTTTCTTGCAGGCCGGCGATTTGCACGTGGCTGTCGGCTGCAATACCGAGGCCGGCGAGAAAGCCTTCTACCGCTGCCGAGCTATTGCGCGGCATCACTTCCACCAGGTCACCGGCTTGCCAGCTGTGGCTGGCGTCAGGCGGGGTCAGTTGCAGCAAGTAGGTGGGCGAGCCGGCGCTGCCGGGGTTAAGCAGCTCGCGGCCGCTCAAGGTCCAGTTGGCAAAGCGTGGGGCTTGCCAGGCCGCTGGGGCAACGCCACCGGCCACGGCGCTGAGCTGCTGCTGCCAGAGCTGCAGGGCCGCGCTGTCGCCGTTATCCACTTCCACACGGGGGAACAGCGACGTACCGCCTTCCTGGCCAAGCCAGCCAGACAAACGTCGGGCAAAGCCGCAGAAGTGTTCGTACTGCCGATCGCCCAGCGCCAGCACGGCGTATTTCAACTCGCTCAGGCCGAGTTCCTGGCCAAGCAACTTGCGCTCGAAACCACGGGCGCTATCCGGCGCCTCGCCGTCGCCAAAGGTGCTGACCACAAACAACGCGTTACGCGCTTCGCGCAGTTGCGCTGCGCTAAGGCTGGCCAAGGCGTGCACCTGCACCGGCTGCCCCGCTGCCTGCAATTGCCCGGCGGTTTGCCAGGCCAATTGCTCGGCGAACCCACTCTGGCTGGCAAAACCTATCAACCAGCTTTCGCCGCTGGTGGCATCCGCACTGACACCGCCACGGGCTGCGCGCACCTGGCGTTTTTTCCGCCGGCGGTCGAGGTACAGCAGCCAGCCGGTGATAAAGAACAGCGGCATGGTCACGCTGGCGGCGGTGATCAAAATGCGCCCGGTAAGGCCGAAGTAGCTGCCCACGTGCAGGGCATAAATGCTGGCATACAGCTGCGCGCCCAAGGGTTTTTCGGCGTACAGGTTTTGCTTACGGACTTCGCCGGTTTTAGCGTCGATGAGGATTTCGTTTACCGCGCGCTCATGGGGCGAATCGCTCAGCAGGTAATTCACAAATACCGGCTGTTTGGCGTCCTGCGGCGAGCGGATGTTGTAGGCGGCCAGCTGCGGGCCGGCGACCTTGGTCACGCTGGCCCACAGCGCGTCATAGTTGATCGCCACTGGCTCCGCGGCCTGCGGCGGTGGGCCACGGCGCTCGCCACCTTTGCCACCTTCACCGCGACCACCGCCTTTGCCGCCTTCACGGCCGCCATTGGCGGAGTCGGTAAGCACATAGGCCAAGCCTTGGTTAAACCACTGGTACGACCACGTCAGGCCGGTAACCGCCGCCAAGAGGTAAAACACCAGGCACCAGGTGCCGGCCACCGCATGTAAATCCCAGTTAAAGGCGCGGCCTTTCTTGGCCCAGTCAAAGGTCAACCAGGTGCGCCAGCTCAGGGCGTTACGCGGCCAGCGCAGGTACAGGCCAGACAGGCAGAAAAACAGCAGCATCAGCGTGCAGGCGCCGGTGATTTGCTTGCCGAATTCACCCATGGCGAGGAAGCGGTGCAACTGGAACATCAGGTCGAAAAACGCCTTGCCCGACGGCTCTCCGAGCAGCTCGCCGGTGTAGGGGTCGAAGTAACGCATCGGCCCACGGCGCTCGCCCGGCTTGGGCATAAAGAACACCTGGGACGCTTTGTTTTCCTGGGTAAATACGCGCAGGCCGGAGATGGGCATACCTGCCGCTGTCTGAATTTTTTCCGCCAATTGCGCCGGTGGCAGCACACCGCTGTCGCGTACCTGAATCTGCAAGATGTCAGGATTGAGCGCCGTCGAAATCTCTTCCTGAAAGGAATACAGCGCCCCGGTCGTGCCCATCAGCGCGAGCACCAAACCGGCGGTAATGCCGAAAAACCAGTGGAGTTGGAACAACGCCTTTTTAACCACAACAACCTCGCCTGAATCGGCGCCCTAGAGCGCTGCAAAACGGATAGCAACTTGAATGGGGCAAATTGTATTTGAGAACAGCTAACAACGGCGAAACCTTTACCCAGCGTTTACCAACGCGCTGCCCTAACACGTAAAAAGCCCCAGACGAAAACTCGCCCGGGGCTTGCGTACCGGCGGATGCAACGCCGGCGGGTGCTCAGTTACTCCTTCGGGTGTGCTACGCGCACCAGAGCGAAACACCGAAATCCCTTGGTGCGCACAGCACACCCTACGAAGCGCTGCCGCCCAGCAGGGTGTGCGAACGTTTTACCTAGAAGTGGAAGTTGGTGCTCAGCAATGCTGTGCGCCCTGCCGCCACGTGGGCCATATGGGTGGAGTACACCTGGTCGTAGTAACGCTCGTCGGTGAGGTTCTGCACGTTTAGCTGCAGGTCGAGGTTTTTGTTGATGACGTATTTGGCCATCGCGTCGTAACGCCAGTAGTCCGGCACCTCCACGTTGTTGGCAACGTTGCCGAAGCGCGAGTCGACATAGAAGGCACCAGCGCCCACGCTCAACTTAGGCAGCACTTGGTAAGTGGTCCAGAAGCTGGCGCTGTTTTGCGGCACGCTGGGGATATCGTTGCCGTCGTAAACACCATCGACATACCGCGGCGCAGCGGTAGTGCCCAGGTTCACGGCCCCGCTCTTGGTCAGCTCACCATCGAGGTAGGTGTAGTTGGCGAACACTTGCCATTTGTTGGTGATCTTGCCGCTCAAGCCCAGCTCAAAACCATCGACGCGGGTTTCGCCGATGTTCTGCGTCAGACCGTCTTCGTCGCTCACCCGCGCGTTGGTTTTCTCGGTGCGAAATACCGCAGCGGTCAGGCCCAAGCGCTCGTCGAAGAAGTCCCACTTGGTGCCAATTTCGTAGTTGCGGTTGCGCTCGGGCTCAAGCGCCTGGGTGCCAACGGCAATGCCATCAGCACCTTCACCGCTGGTTTCACCCACCGGGTTGCTGGAGGTCGACCAGGCCGCGTAGATGCTGCCGTTGGGCAGCGGGTTGAACACCAGGCCCAGTTGGTAGTTCCAGAAGTGCGAGTTGTTTTCGTAGTCGAACGCGCCGCTGACGTTGTTGGTGCCGCGGGTCACGCTCAGGCCTTGCGACTCGGTCTGGTAATCGTCGTAACGCAGCCCGGCATTGAGCGACCACTGTTCGTTGAACTTGAGCGTGTCGAACACGTAGGCCGACAGGGTTTTGCTGTCGGTATCGGTGTAGGCCTTGCTGTCAGCAATGGTGCCGGTGAAGTTGTCGTGGTAGCTCGGGTTGGCCAGCGAGGTGCAGTCGTTGGAATTTAGCGTGGCGGTGTTGCAGGTGTTGCCGCCAGCGCCTTGGGTCACGAAGTAACCGCGGTTGTGCACGCCTTCCTTGCTGAACTCGACGCCGGTATTGAGCGAGTGCTCGATAAACGCGGTGTTAAAGCGCGCGCTGAGGTCGGTTTGGTTGATCAGGCCTTCGGAGGTCGAATTACGGCTTTTCGCCGAGCGCGACACAAAGCCGTTGGCGACGTTGCCGCGCGAGTCGTCCGGGTTGGTGGCGATATAGTCGAGGGTGGTACGCACGATGCGCGAGGAGTTCGACACGGTGAGGTTGTCGTTCAGGTCGTGCTCGATTTTAAAGGTGCCGGTGTCGGTGGTGCTGTCGCGGTAATCGCGCGAACTGAAACCGTAGAACTTGTCTTTGTTACCAACGGGAGTGCGTACGCCATCGGAGCCGACGGTGCTTTCCAGCGGGTTGCCGAGGTCCGGGGTGTCGTCGCCCTCAACGTGGTAGTACGACACGGTGGCGCGGGTTGGCGTGTCGAAGCCAAAGGTCACGGTTGGCGCCACGCCCCAGCGGCTGACATCCACACCGGCACGGCCGGCCACGTTGGCGTCGTGCTGCATCAGGTTAACGCGCGCGGCGATGTTGTCGGTCAGCACGCGGTTTACGTCGAGGGTGTAGCGGCGGGTTTGGTCGGAGCCGTAGGTGAAGCCGGCGTCGGCAAAATCCTGCTGCTTGGCGGTTTTGCTAATCAGGTTAAGGCTGCCGCCGGTAGAACCTGCGCCAGTAAAGGCCGAGCCTGGGCCTTTGCTCACTTCAACTTGTTCGAGGTTAAACACTTCGCGGGTTTGCGAGGCCACATCGCGCAGGCCGTCGATAAACACATCGCTCTCCGCGTTAAAGCCGCGAATGATCGGGCGGTCGCCAGCGGGGTTGCCGCCTTCACCGGCGCCAAAGGTAATACCCGAGGTGGTACGCAGCGCGTCGGCCAGGGACAGGGAACCGGTGTCTTTCAGCACTTGCTCGCTGATCACGGTGACGCTCTTGGGCGTTTCACGCAGCGGCGCGGTGTATTTTTTCGACGCCGACTCATCGACTTTGTAGCTTTCCGCTTGGTCCTGCTCGCCGACCACACTGGTGGCCTCCAGCGCTACCGGTTGCGAATCAGCAGCATGCGCCACTGGCGAAGCAGACATGGCCATACCAACAGCAGTGGCCAACAAACGTGGTGAAAAAACAGTCGATTCTGTGGACGTGGCGGTCATCTAGTTTCCCTCCCCAGGAATAACAAAGGCGGCGGAATCTAGAACATCAGTTAATGATTAGCAATTGGTAACATTTCGCATGTAACAAAATTTACATAAAGCTTACAGTTCTAAAAAATGACTGAAAGCCGCGCACCATAAGGGTTTAAAGCGGTTGCAAGCATGCTAAGCGACAACTTATCATTTGCGACTAATTTTCAAATACGCGTAAATCGCCATGCTTTTGCACATTCCGGGAATTTTCACGCGCGACGAAATCGGCCAAATCCGCACGGCGTTAGAACAGGCGCAATGGGCGGACGGCAAGGTCACCGCCGGCCATCAATCGGCTAAAGCCAAACACAACCTGCAACTGCCGGAAGACCACCCCTTGGTGCGCGAAATCAGCACCAGCATGCTTCAGCGCTTATGGCAAAACCCGCTGTTTATGTCGGCCGCGCTGCCGCACAAAGTCTTTCCGCCGCTGTTCAATTGCTACACCGGCGGAGGCTCGTTCGACTTTCACATCGACAACGCCATTCGCCAGGTCAAAAACAGCGTGGAACGGGTGCGCACCGACCTCTCCGCCACCGTATTTTTCAGCGACCCCGACGACTACGACGGCGGCGAGCTGGTGATTCAAGACACCTACGGCAACCAGCGGGTAAAACTGCCGGCCGGCGATATGGTGCTGTACCCCGGCACCAGCTTGCACAAGGTTGAGGCGGTAACCCGCGGCGCACGCTACGCCTCGTTTTTCTGGACACAAAGCCTGGTGCGCGAAGACAGCCAGCGCGCGTTGCTGTTTGAAATGGACCAAGCCATTCAGCAACTGACCGCCGCCGTACCGGAACACCCGGCCCTGCTGCAACTGACCGGCAACTACCACAACCTGCTGCGCCGCTGGGCGGACGTGTAACGTGCTCAGCCGCCTGCACCGCGCCGAAGCACTGAACGGCGACGACCTCGCCGCATTGCTGGACAACGCCCCCGGCCAAGCCGCCAAAGCCATTCTCAGCGCAGCCAAACAAGGGCTGCTCGACGCACAAACCCTGCTCGGCCAATTACTCCTGGACGGCCGTGGCATTGAGCGTGACCCCGCATTGGCCGTCACCTGGTTTCGCATCGCCGCCAGGCAAGGCCACGCCATGGCGCACAACATGCTTGGCCGTTGCCTGGAGCACGGTTGGGGCATTGAAGTTGACCTGGCATTGGCCGCGCAGCACTACCGCAAGGCCGCCGAAGCGGGGCTGGACTGGGGCCAATACAACCTGGCCAATCTACTGGCCACCGGCCGTGGCGTGTTGCGCGACCCACCGCAAGCATTCGCCCTCTACCTGCGCGCCGCCGCACAAGGCCACGCCAAGTCGATGAACCTGGTTGGGCGTTGCTACGAAGACGGCCAAGCAGTGCTGCGCGATGTCGCCCTGGCCCATGACTGGTACCGTCGCTCCGCCGAAGCCGGGGATTTTCGCGGGCAATTCAGCCATGCCTGCGTGCTGGCCGAACAGGGCCAAACCGAAGCGGCAGTGACTTGGCTAAAGCGCGCCCTGCAACACGGCAACCTCAACTTCCTGCGCGTCGCTCGCCACAGCCTGCAACAGGCCGAGCACCTGGAACTGCGCCACCTGGCCGGCGATTTTTTCCAGCGCGCCGCCGAACTGGGCGACGACAGCGACCGAGCGCTATACGCCGCCCTATAAACGCTCCAACTCGGTTTGCTCTTGATCTCGTAGGGTGCGCTGTGTGTTCAGCCGGGAGACATAGGTAACAGGTGTCGGGAGACATAGGTAACGCATTTAGGCTTAGGCAATCCTTCGAATCGGGAGAT
>NZ_JBBNAH010000329.1:0-2937 GCF_037994325.1 Pseudomonas sp. | reverse complement strand
GCAATAGTCACCTGCTCACCAGTGGAGACCATTACGTCCAGCTCGCGCGGAACCGGTTGATCACTAATCTGCTTGGCCAGGTCGATCAGGCGGTTGGTTTCACCGCTCATGGCCGACAACACGATCACCAGGTCATTACCGGCTTCGTGGAATTTCTTGACCTTCTCGGCCACCTGCTCGATACGCTCGACGGTGCCAACGGAGGTGCCCCCAAACTTCTGTACGATCAAAGCCATTTGCAGCTGCCTCAGCCCCTCATTAATCAGTCGCCTCGTCCCGTTGCCAACGCCTGCCGGGCAGCAGGCGGCAATCTGGGGCGAGCGTTATAGACCTTGTTCGACGTAAGGCACAGTCAGCGCCAGCGCGGCATCCAGGGCGCCGGCATCAACGCCGCCACCTTGAGCCATATCCGGGCGACCACCGCCTTTACCACCGACCGCTGCCGCGGCCTGCTTCATCAAATCACCGGCCTTGAGCTGCGCGGTCAGGTCTTGGGTAACGCCTGCGACCAGCACAACTTTGTCATCGCTCACTCCGCCAAGCAGGATCACTGCGCGGCCGAGCTTGTTCTTCAACTGGTCGACCAGCGCCAACAGCGCCTTGCCGTCCAAGCCATCCAGACGATGGGCGAGTACCTTCACGCCTTTCACATCTACTGCCGAACCCGAGAGGTCATCACCTGCCGCGCTAGCGGCCTTGGCTTTGAGTTGCTCCAGTTCTTTTTCCAGTTGGCGATTGCGTTCAACCAGACCACTGAGTTTATCCAGCACGTTGTCGCGGTTGCCTTTGACCAGCGCCGCCGCTTCTTTCAGCTGCTCTTCGGCGCTATTCAAGTAAGCCAGCGCAGCGGCGCCCGTGACGGCTTCGATACGACGCACACCGGCAGCCACACCGCCTTCGCTGGTAATTTTAAACAGGGCGATATCGCCCGTGCGCGAGGCGTGGATACCGCCGCACAGTTCCACCGAGAAACTGCCGCCCATGCTCAATACGCGCACGTTGTCGCCGTACTTCTCGCCAAACAGCGCCATGGCGCCTTTGTTCTTGGCGGTTTCAATATCGGTTTCTTCGGTTTCGACTGCAGTGTTCTTGCGGATTTCGGCGTTGACGATGTCTTCCAGCGCTTTGATCTGCTCAGGCTTGATGGCTTCAAAGTGGCTGAAGTCGAAGCGTAGACGCTGACTGTCCACCAGCGAGCCTTTCTGCTGCACGTGTTCGCCGAGTACTTGGCGCAGGGCTGCGTGCAGCAAGTGGGTAGCCGAGTGGTTGAGCGAAGTGGCTTGACGCACGTCCGCTTCAACGTGGGCTTCAATACTGGCGCCAGCTTTCAGGCTGCCCTCGGTAACCACGCCATGGTGCAGGAACGCACCGCCTGCTTTGGTGGTGTCGCGCACATCAAAGCGCACATCGCCAGCTTGCAGGTAACCGCAATCGCCAATCTGACCGCCGGACTCTGCATAGAACGGAGTCTGATCAAGGACAACAACGCCCTCCTCACCCGCATTTAACTGCTCTACAGCAGCGCCAGCCTTAAACAGCGCCACAACCTTAGCGCTACCCGAGGTGGCTTTATAGCCAAGGAAAACCGTTTCGTCGTCGACTTTCACCAGGCTGTTGTAATCCATACCGAACGAACTGGCGGAACGAGCGCGCACGCGCTGGGCTTCCATCTCACGTTCGAAGCCAGCTTCGTCGAGGGTCAGCTCGCGCTCACGGGCGATATCGCCGGTGAGGTCCATGGGAAAACCAAAGGTGTCGTAAAGCTTGAAGATCACTTCACCGGGAATAACAGTGCCCTTGAGCTCGGCCAGATCCTGCTCGAGGATTTTCAGACCTTGCTCCAAGGTTTTCGCGAACTGCTCTTCTTCGGTTTTCAGCACTCGCTCAATGTGCGCCTGTTGAGCTTTCAATTCCGGGAAGGCATCGCCCATCTCGGCAACCAGCGCGGCAACGATCTGGTAGAAGAAGCTACCCTTGGCACCCAACTTGTTACCGTGGCGGCAAGCGCGGCGGATGATACGGCGTAGCACATAGCCACGGCCTTCGTTGGACGGTGTTACGCCGTCAGCAATCAGGAAGCCGCAGGAGCGGATATGGTCGGCCACCACTTTCAGTGAAGGCTGGTCGTCGTTGTTGCAACCGATGGCCTTGGCGCAGGCGGCCAACAGGCTTTGGAAGAGGTCAATTTCGTAGTTCGAATGCACGTGCTGCAGCACGGCGCTGATACGCTCCAGGCCCATGCCGGTGTCCACCGACGGCGCAGGCAATGGATGCAGCACACCATCGGCGGTGCGGTTGAACTGCATAAAGACGTTGTTCCAGATCTCGATGTAACGGTCACCGTCTTCCTCTGGCGAGCCGGGAGGGCCGCCCCAGATATCGGCGCCGTGGTCGAAGAAAATCTCGGTGCAAGGACCGCACGGGCCGGTGTCGCCCATGGTCCAGAAGTTGTCGGAGGCGTATGGCGCGCCTTTGTTGTCGCCGATACGAACCATACGCTCAGCCGGTACGCCGACTTCTTTGGTCCAGATGTCGTACGCCTCGTCATCGCTGGCATACACCGTCACCCAGAGTTTTTCTTTGGGCAGGTTCAGCCATTGTTCGGAGGTTAGGAATTGCCAGGCGTAGTTGATGGCGTCGCGCTTGAAGTAGTCGCCAAAGCTGAAGTTGCCAAGCATTTCAAAGAAGGTGTGGTGACGTGCGGTGTAACCGACGTTTTCCAGGTCGTTGTGTTTGCCGCCGGCGCGCACGCACTTCTGGCTGCTCACGGCGCGGGTGTAGGCGCGCTTTTCTTGGCCGAGGAAGCAGTCTTTGAACTGGTTCATGCCGGCGTTGGTGAACAGCAGCGTGGGGTCGCCGTGAGGAACGAGCGAGCTGCTGCGCACGCGCCGATGGCCCTTGGACTCAAAAAACCTGAGAAAGGTCTCGCGGACTTCG
>NZ_JBBNAH010000328.1:0-9075 GCF_037994325.1 Pseudomonas sp. | reverse complement strand
ACCCTGCCTGCCTTGCTTCAGGTGCCTCGTTTTTCACGGGGTGAAACTGGGAAGTTGGTAACGCGTTCACGTTGGCTGAACGCCCGATTCCAACGCTGCCCCCGCAACGGTAATTGAGCTGAAACCTGCACGAGCCACTGTGAAATCACGGGAAGGCGCGGTTTTCTGTTGGCCCTTTCTGGCCACGCTCATAAGCCCGGAGACCGGCCTGCTGCAGTTCCATGGCATTGCGGAGGGCTTTGTCTGGCGTCGGTTGGCTGTATCTTCAGCCGCCGTGCGTCTGCCATTCTCCGCTAGCCTCAATTGAGCTTTGACCCTGGCTAGCAGAGGTAAGAGATGAGCGAATCCGCAGAGCGCGACGCCCGCCACAAAGCGCGCATGGCCCGCAAAAAAGCCCTGATCGACGAGAAAATCGCCCAAGCCCAAGACGAATACGGCCTGTTGCTGGTGCACAGCGGCAATGGCAAAGGCAAAAGCAGCTCGGCGTTTGGCATGGTGGCGCGGGCCTTGGGCCATGGTATGAAAGTCGGCGTGGTGCAGTTCATCAAAGGCGCGGCCAGCACCGGCGAGGAAAAGTTCTTCCGCCGCTTCCCCGAAGAAGTCAGCTACCACGTGATGGGCGAGGGCTACACCTGGGACACCCAGGACCGCCAACGCGATATCGACAAAGCCGTGGCCGCCTGGGCCGTGGCCAAACAAATGCTCAACGACCCAGCCATTGGCTTGGTGGTGCTCGACGAGCTGAACATCGCCCTGAAACACCACTACCTCGACCTCGACACCGTGCTCGCCGATATTGGCGGCCGCCCGGAGTTTCAGCATGTGGTGGCCACCGGCCGTGGTGCTCCGCCTGCGTTGATTGAAGCGGCCGATACCGTCACCGAAATGGGCATGATCAAACACGCCTATAAAGCTGGCGTTAAGGCCCAGGCCGGGGTGGAGTTTTGACCGATACCACTTCCCATCGCTGCCCGGCGCTGTTGATTGCCGCGCCAGCTTCCGGCCAGGGCAAAACCACCGTGACCGCCGCCTTGGCGCGCTTGCATACCCGCCAAGGCAAACGGGTGCGGGTGTTTAAATGCGGCCCGGATTTTCTCGACCCGATGATTCTCGCCCGCGCCAGCGGCGCGCCGGTGTACCAGTTGGATTTGTGGATGGTCGGCGCCGAAGAAAGCCGGCGTCTGCTCTGGGAAGCTGCCGCCGAGGCGGACCTGATTCTGATTGAGGGGGTGATGGGCCTGTTTGACGGCACGCCATCGGCGGCCGACCTGGCGCGGCATTTCGGCGTGCCGGTGTTGGCCCTGATTGACGGCTCCGGCATGGCGCAAACCTTTGGCGCCATGGCCCACGGCATGGCCACCTACCAGGCCGACTTGCCGTTCTCCGGCGTGTTGGCCAACCGCACCGGCAGCGCGCGCCATGGCGAAATTCTCCGCGATTGCTTACCAACAGGCATCAAGTGGTACGGCGCCTTGCCCCGTAGCACCGCGATTGAACTACCCAGCCGGCATTTGGGCCTGGTGCAGGCTGAGGAACTTGAAGACCTCGATGCACGCTTGGATGCGGCCGCCGATGCCTTGGCCGCCAGTGCTGACACCACTTTACCGCCGCCGGTTACCTTTGTAGCCCCGGAACATGTCCGTGCAATTGCGCCCTTGCTCAAGGGCGTTCGCATCGGCGTAGCGCGTGATACCTCGTTCGCCTTTCTCTACCAGGCCAACCTTGATCTGCTGCGCGAACTCGGCGCCGAGCTGATTGAGTTTTCGCCCCTGCGCGACAGCGAATTGCCCGAGGTCGATAGCCTGTATCTGCCGGGCGGTTATCCGGAATTGCACTTGCAGCCGCTAGAAGCCAACCAGGCCATGCGCGCTGCCATTCACGCCCACCATGGCGCCGGCAAACCAATTCACGCCGAATGCGGCGGCATGCTCTATCTGCTCAATGCGTTGACTGACAAAGACGGCGCCAGTGGCGAGCTGCTTGGTTTGCTGCCCGGCAGCGCGCAAATGCATAAAAAGCTCAAGGCCCTGGCCTTGCAGGAAATCGAACTGCCGGAAGGCCGCCTGCGCGGGCATACCTACCACTATTCGGAACTGGACTGCGCTCTAGAGCCCTTGGCCCGTGGCGTGTGCCCAACCTACAAGCGCACGGCGGAAGCGGTGTATCGCATTGGGCGGCTAACGGCTTCGTATATCCACCTGTATATGCCGTCCAATCCGGCGGCCGCTGCGGCGTTGTTTATGCCTGGCGTAGCGCCCGCCGTGCCGCGTAATAACCTGGAAGCCCTGTCGGCATGAGCGACCACGCTTACAGTGCCGCCGAGCGCGCGGCCATCTACCGGGCCATTGCCGAGCGCCGCGATATGCGCCATTTCAGCGCTGGCACGGTGGCGCCCGAGGTATTGGCGCGCTTGTTAGAAGCGGCGCACCACGCGCCCAGCGTGGGGCTGATGCAACCGTGGCGGTTTATCCGCATTACCCGCCCTGAACTACGCTCGGCCATCCATGGCCTGGTGGAAGCGGAGCGGGTGCGCACGGCCGACGCCTTGGGTCAGCGCGCCGATGAGTTTATGCGCTTGAAGGTGGAGGGTATTCACGACTGTGCCGAGCTATTGGTAGTCGCCCTCGGCGATGGCCGCGAAGCCCATGTGTTTGGCCGGCGCACCTTGCCGGAAATGGACTTGGCCTCGGTTTCCTGCGCCATACAAAATTTTTGGCTGGCAGCGCGTGCCGAGGGCTTGGGCGTGGGTTGGGTATCACTTTTTGAGCCGCAGGCATTGGCAGACTTGCTGCACATGCCGGCCGGCGCAAAGCCTGTCGCGGTGCTGTGTTTGGGCCCGGTCACCGCGTTCTATAGCGAGCCAATGCTGCAGCAAGAAGGCTGGGCGACACCGCGCCCGTTACAAGACTTGCTGTTCACCGACACCTGGCCGGAGGCGCAATGAGCGTTGCCTTGCTCAGTGTCGCTGGCGTGGCCTTGGACGCTTGGTTGGGCGAGCCAAAGCGTTGGCATCCGCTGGTGGGTTTTGGCCGTTTAGCCAATGCCCTGGAGCATCGTTTTAATAAACCCTTTAGCGCTGCCGACGGCGACAGCGGCCGGGGGTGGCGCAGCCATGGCGTTACCGCTTGGGTGCTGGCGGTAGTGCCGCTGACCCTGGCTGCCTGGCTGCTGAGCCTGTTGCCCTATGTCGGCTGGCTGGTGGAAATCATTGCGCTGTATATCGCCCTCGGCATGCAAAGCCTGACCGAGCATGCGCAGCCGATTTTTCAGGCATTGCGTGACGGCGACCTGGACAAAGCCCGCGAGCGCGTCGGCTATATCGTCAGCCGCGACACTTCAGCGCTGGACGAGCAGGGTGTTGCGCTGGCCGCCACCGAATCGGTGCTGGAAAACGGCAGCGATGCGGTGTTCGCCGCGCTGTTCTGGTTTGTGCTGCTGGGAGCGCCGGGCGTGGTGCTTTATCGCCTGAGCAACACCCTTGACGCCATGTGGGGCTACCGCAATCCACGTTTTGAACGCTTTGGTTGGGCGGCGGCGCGCATTGACGACGTGCTCAATCTGGTGCCCGCGCGCCTGGTGGCGCTGACCTATGCCGTGCTCGGCAATACGCGCCTGGCTCTGCGTTGTTGGTGGCGCCAAGGCTTTACCTGGTACAGCCCGAATGCCGGCCCGGTAATGGCCGCTGGTGCCGGCGCGCTGGGCGTGGCCTTGGGCCGCCCGGCGATGTACCACGGCGCCTTGCGCGAACGCCCACCGTTGGGCGAGGGGCCGCCAGCGGATGCCGACAGCATCGAACGTGCGGTGCGTTTGGTGCGCCGTGGCGTGCTGCTGTGGTTACTGATTTTGCTCCTGGGAGGGCGTCTGTTTGCCTAACGCAATCGACGGCGGGCTGGCCCATGGCGGGCGCTTGCAGCAGGCAGCGCGTGACCACGGTATTGCCGTGAGCGAGTGGCTGGATCTGTCTACCGGTATTGCGCCGTGGCCCTTTGCGCTGCCGGAGATTCCGCTGAACGCCTGGGCGCGCTTGCCGGAAGCGGATGACGGCTTGCAGGCGGCCGCTTGCGCCTATTACGGCGTTGAGCAATTGTTGCCCGTCGCCGGTTCCCAGGCGGCCATTCAAATGCTGCCGCGCTTGCGCCCGCCCAGTCGGGTTGGCGTGTTGTCGCCGTGCTACGCCGAACATGCCCATGCCTGGCGCCAGGCCGGACACGAGGTGGTGGAAATAGCTGATCAGCACGTGCAGACGCAACTCGATAGCCTCGACGTACTGGTGGTGGTCAACCCAAACAACCCCACCGGCCGTTTGTGTAGCCGCGAGCAGTTGCTGAACTGGCACGCCAGGTTGGCGCCGCGCGGCGGTTGGCTGTTGGTGGACGAGGCGTTTATTGACATCACCCCCGAGCACAGCCTGGCCGCTGAAAGCGATCGCGCGGGGCTGATTGTGCTGCGCTCGTTTGGCAAGTTTTTCGGCTTGGCTGGCGCGCGTCTTGGCTGCGTGCTGGCCGCCGAGCCGCTGTTGCAAGCGCTGGCTCAGCAGTTGGGGCCATGGACGATCAATGGCCCGACGCGGGTTATCGCTACGCATTGTTTTGCCCAGCAAACGGCGCAGGCGCAGCAACGCCAACGTGCCCTGCAAGCCAGTCAACGCTTGGCTGCACTGCTTAGCGAACATGGCTTAAAACCCACGGGTGGCTGCGGGTTGTTTCAATGGTGGCAAGGCGAGCGGGCGGCTGCCGTACATGCATTTTTTGCCCGTCGCGGCATCTTGCTGCGCCTGTTTACCGAGCACAGCAGCCTGCGCTTTGGCCTGCCTGCCGATGAGGCGCAGTTCCACCGTTTAGCCCAGGCGCTTAAGGAGCTGGTTGATGAGTAGCTTGCCGGCGCAAGCCGCGACATTAATGGTGCAGGGCACCACCTCCGATGCTGGCAAAAGTACCCTGGTCGCCGCGCTATGCCGCTGGCTGCACCGCCAGGGCGTGGCCGTGGTGCCCTTTAAGCCGCAAAACATGGCGCTTAATTCGGCGGTCACCGTCGACGGCGGCGAGATCGGCCGCGCCCAGGCTGTGCAGGCGCAAGCCTGCGGGCTGGCGGCGCACACCGATATGAACCCGGTGTTGCTCAAGCCCAACAGCGACACCGGCGCCCAGGTGATCATCCATGGCCGCGCCGTTAGCAGCATGGAAGCGGCGGCGTACCACGACTATAAAAAGGTCGCCATGCAGGCGGTGTTGCAGTCCCACGGTCGCCTGAGCCGTGCCTACCAGGTGGTGATGGTGGAGGGCGCCGGCTCGCCAGCGGAGATCAACTTGCGCGCCGGCGATATCGCCAATATGGGCTTTGCCGAAGCGGTGGATTGCCCGGTGATTTTGATCGCCGATATCGACCGCGGTGGCGTGTTTGCCCACTTGGTCGGCACCTTGGAGTTGCTTTCCGAGAGTGAGCAGGCGCGGGTCAAAGGCTTTGTTATCAACCGCTTCCGGGGTGCCCTTAGCTTGCTGCAACCGGGCCTCGACTGGCTGGAACAGCGCACCGGCAAGCCGGTGCTCGGCGTATTGCCCTACGTCACCGACCTGCACCTGGAGGCCGAAGACGCCATCGACACCCGGCAAATCGCCAAAGCCGAGCAGGTGCTAAAAGTTGTAGTGCCGGTGCTGCCACGTATCAGCAACCACACCGACTTTGACCCGTTGCGCTTGCACCCGCAGGTCGACCTGCAGTTTATCGGCCCCGGCCACGCCATTCCGCCGGCGGATTTAATCATCTTGCCCGGTTCAAAAAGCGTGCGCAGCGACCTGGCGTTTCTGCGCCGCAATGGCTGGGAGGAGGCGCTGCAGCGACACTTGCGCTATGGCGGCAAACTGCTCGGTGTATGCGGTGGTTTGCAAATGCTCGGTAGCCAATTGCATGACCCGTTGGGCCTGGAAGGTGCCGCAGGGTCCAGCCCCGGTCTAGGCTTGCTGGCGTTCGACACGGTATTGGCCGAACACAAACAGCTGCGCACTGTGCAGGGGCGCTTGTGTCTGGAAGACGCGGCCATCAGCGGCTATGAAATTCATGCCGGGGTTAGCAGCGGGCCGGCGTTGGAATTGCCTGCGGTGCAGCTGGATGACGGCCGCTGCGATGGCGTGCGCAGTGCCGATGGACAGGTGATTGGCACCTACCTGCATGGCCTGTTCGAAAGCCCGGCGTCGAGCAGCGCGTTATTGCGCTGGGCGGGGCTAAAGGATGTGCAAGAAGTCGACTACCACGCCCTGCGTGAACGAGATTTGCAGCGTTTGGCCGACTTGGTGGAACAGCATTTGGATACGGATAAATTGCGGGGCATGTGTGGGTTATAAGCAGCCATACGTCTACGTAGGTTGGGCCGGCCGCGTAGGTGAGCGCAGCGAAACCCAGCACCGTGCGGCGGGCGTTATGTTGGGCTTCGCCTTCGGCTCACCGCACGCGGACCGACCCAACCTACATTCTGCGCGGGAATGCACCTATTACACCGTCGTCCCCGCGCAGACGGGGACCCAGAATATCGCGGCAAACCCACGTTCCCAGCGCCAGCGTTCAAGGAGTGAACCATGCATGAGCTAATTCTCGGCGGCGCCCGTTCTGGCAAAAGCCGCTTGGCTGAACGCCTGGCTCTGCAAAGCGGTTGGCCGGTCACCTATATCGCCACGTCCGAGCCGCGCGATGGCGAGATGAGCGAACGTATTCGCCAGCACCGTGAACGTCGTCCGGCGCAGTGGGGCCTGGTCGAGGAACCGATTCGCCTGGCTGAGGTGCTGCAAGCCCACGCTGCGCCCGAACAGTGCTTGCTGGTGGATTGCCTGACCCTCTGGCTCACCAACCTGCTGATGCTCGATGACCCGCACCGCTTGGCCGCCGAGCGTGATGCGTTGCTGGCCTGCCTGGATAATCTGCCCGGGCGTTTGCTGTTGGTCAGCAACGAAACCGGCCTGGGTGTGGTGCCCATGGGCGAGCTCACCCGTCGTTATGTCGATGAAGCCGGCTGGCTGCACCAAGCCCTGGCTGAACGTTGCCAGCGGGTGATTTTCACCGTGGCTGGTTTACCCATGATTCTTAAAGGAGCGCCGTTATGAGTTTGTCTTGGTGGGAGGCCCCCGTGCAGCCGCTGGACGTTGTCGCTAAAGGCAAAGCCCAGGCCCGGCAGCAGGTTTTGACCAAACCCGCAGGCTCATTGGCGGCGCTGGAACAACTGGCCATCGACCTGGCCGCCATGCAAGGCCGCGAGCGGCCGGTGGTGGATAGCCTGTGGATCGCCATTTTTGCCGCTGACCATGGTGTGGTGGCCGAAGGCGTATCGGCCTATCCGCAGGAAGTAACTGGGCAAATGCTGCGCAACTTCGTCAATGGCGGCGCGGCTATCAGCGTATTGGCCCGGCATCTGGATGCAGCGTTGGAAGTCATCGACCTCGGCACTGCGGTGCCGCTAGAGCCGCTGCCCAATGTGCGCCACCTCAACCTGGGTGCGGGTAC
Source organism: Pseudomonas sp. (assembly GCF_037994325.1). Classification (GTDB taxonomy): domain Bacteria; phylum Pseudomonadota; class Gammaproteobacteria; order Pseudomonadales; family Pseudomonadaceae; genus Aquipseudomonas. The sequence goes on along the minus strand of NZ_JBBNAH010000328.1, from coordinate 1,587 downwards.
GTTTAACTTTGCCCAGGGGCCGGCGATGACCCAAACCCAGCTGTATATCGCCCTGGAAGCTGGGCGCGATAGCGTGCGCCGTGCCAAAGCCAGCGGTGCGCAGCTGTATATCGGTGGCGAAATGGGCATCGGCAATACCACCGCCGCCAGCGCCCTGGCCAGCGCCATGCTCGGTTGCGCGGTAAAGCTGATTGTTGGGCCTGGCACTGGACTGGATGAGGCAGGTGTCGCCCATAAAGTGGCGGTGACTGAGGCGGCGCTGGAGCTGCATACGGCGCACCTGGCCGATCCGCTGGCACTGTTGCAACACCTGGGCGGTTTTGAAATCGCCGCGCTGGTGGGGGCGTATATCGCCTGTGCGCAGGAGGGGCTGACGGTGTTGGTCGACGGTTTTATCTGTACCGTCGCCGCTTTGCTCGCCGTGCGCCTAAATGCCGATTGTCGGCAGTGGCTGCTGTTTGCGCACCAGGGCGCTGAACCCGGCCACCACGCCGTGCTTGAAGCCTTGCAAGCCGAGCCCCTGCTGCAACTGGGCTTGCGCCTGGGCGAGGGCAGTGGTGCGGCATTGGCGGTGCCGTTGCTGCAAATGGCCTGCTGCCTGCACAGCGATATGGCCACCTTTGCCGAGGCTGCGGTGGCGGATCGCCCGGCATGACGGTGCACCTCAGCCTGCTGCGCCATGGTGCTACGGAACTGGCCGGCGGCTTTCGCGGCAGTATCGACGACGCGCTAACGGCAGAAGGCTGGGCGCAACTGCGTAACGCGGTGGCCGATGCCGGGCCATGGGATGTGATTGTCAGCTCGCCATTGCAACGCTGTGCTGCCTTTGCCCGTGAGTTGGCGGCACAGCGCGGTGTGCCAGTGGTGCTGGACGCGGATCTGCGTGAACTGCACTTTGGCGCCTGGGAGGGCCAGACCGCCTTGGCCTTGATGGCCGATCAAGAGGCTGAGCTGGGGCTGTTCTGGAATGATCCTTACGCTTTTACTCCGCCGGCCGGTGAGCCGGTATTGGCGTTTGCTCAGCGGGTGTTGGCCGCTATCGAACGCTTGGCGACCGCGTATGAAGGGCAGCGCGTATTAGTCATCAGCCATGGCGGTGTGATGCGCCTACTCTTGGCCCAGGCCCGTGGTTTACCGCGCGAGCAACTGCTGCAAGTGGAAGTCGCCCACGCCAGCCTGCATCGCTTGAAGGTGCAGGCGCCTTGTTTGCTCACGGAGGTTTGATGCTGCCGCTGTTAATTGCCATGCAATTTCTCACCAGCTTGCCGGTGCGTTTGCCGGGTATGCCGAGCCCGGAGCAACTAGGGCGCTCGCTGCTGTGGTACCCCGTGGTGGGTTTGCTGATCGGGCTGCTGCTGTATGGCCTGGACGCGGTGCTAAATGGCGCCCCCGTGCTGCTGCATGCGGCGTTGATACTGGCCGCCTGGGTGGCGCTAAGTGGTGCACTGCACCTTGATGGGCTGGCCGATAGTGCCGACGCTTGGTTGGGCGGCTTTGGCGACCGCGAACGCACCCTGAGCATTATGAAAGACCCGCGCAGCGGACCGATCGCCGTGGTGACGTTGGTGTTGGTGTTGCTGCTTAAAT
>NZ_JBBNAH010000327.1:0-4249 GCF_037994325.1 Pseudomonas sp. | reverse complement strand
GTCATAGGCCTTCTCGGCCACCCATGGCGAATGTTCGTAGATGTCGGCGAAGGCAGCGACAAACGCGTCGCGGCTCAGGGTCGAGGGCTTCAGGGTTTGGAAGTGGCTCATTTCGCGGCCCCTTGATACGGGTGGGTTTCGTGCCAGTGGCGAGCGATGTCGACGCGACGGCTGAACCACACCTGTTCATGACTTTTAGCGTATTCGATAAAGCGCTTGAGCGAGGCCAGACGCGCTGGACGGCCAATCAGGCGGCAGTGCAGACCGATCGACAGCATCTTCGGCGCTTCGGCACCTTCGGCGTACAGCACATCGAATGCGTCTTTGAGGTATTCTAAGAAGTCGTCGCCCTTGTTGAAACCCTGGACCTGGGTGAAGCGCATGTCGTTGGTGTCCAGGGTGTACGGGATCACCAGGTGCGGCTTGCCGGTCGGGTTGTTCGGTTCCCAGTAGGGCAGGTCGTCGTCGTAGGTGTCGCAGTCGTAGAGGAAACCGCCTTCCTCCATCACCAGGCGACGGGTGTTCGGACCGGTGCGGCCGGTGTACCAGCCCAGTGGGCGCTCGCCGGTGAGTTCGGTGAGGATGCGGATCGCTTCGAGCATGTGCTCGCGTTCCTGCGCTTCGTCCATGTACTGGTAGTCGATCCAGCGGTAGCCGTGGCTGCAGATCTCGTGGCCGGCATCGACCATGGCGCGGATCACGTCCGGGTGACGCTGGGCGGCCATGGCCACGGCGAAGATGGTCAGCGGAATGTCGAACTCCTTGAACAGCTTCAGGATCCGCCACACGCCGGCACGGCTGCCATACTCGTAAAGCGATTCCATGCTCATGTTGCGCGCGCCTTGCAGCGGCTGGGCAGACACCATTTCCGAGAGGAAGGCTTCGGATTCTTTGTCGCCGTGCAGGATGTTGCGCTCGCCGCCTTCTTCGTAATTGAGTACGAACGACAGGGCTATGCGGGCATTGCCCGGCCAGTGTGGATGAGGAGGGTTACTGCCGTAACCGATCAGGTCGCGAGGGTAGTCAGCGCTCACTGCAGTTTTCCTTCTTATGAATGGTGCGGCCGCTGCAATTGCCAGGGTAAGGCGGTTGGCGACCGTGATGGGGTGATTGTATACAAAGTGATAGGTGTTTTGTAAATGGAAAATTTCACTGTTTTTTCCATTTACTGATGACCAGAGAGATTAGCTCAGCGCCCGCGCTTGGCCATTGCGCGAGCCATTGTGGTGCATAAGCGCTAATCACGCGCAGTGACTGTGCAGGTGCTGGGAGCGGATGTTGTTGTTGGTGATTGTGTACAATTTTTAACTGGAATGTCTCGAAATAGCAGGGCCGCATGCTATGCTCCAGCCGCGCCCCAGGAAATGCCTGGCCAGGCGTAACGAATTCAATCACTGCATAGAGGAGGCGTGGCGCCTGCGCCCAGCGCAGTTGCCCGAAACCGATGGGACGTTTAACCACGCATGTTTTGGACGCCGCGCACGGCTGCCCCGGAAGCAATATCAAGGTCGAGTTGTATCGGGTTGAAGGCACTGCCGTCGAACTGCTCAACACCCTGTACACCAATGACGACGGTCGTTGCGACACGCCGGTTTTGCAGGGCGATGGCTACACCACAGGTGTTTACCAACTGCAGTTTTCCGCTGGCGACTACTACCGCGCCCGCGGCGTGCAGCTGCCGGCCCAGGCCTTTCTGGATGTGGTGGTGCTGCGCTTTGGCATCAGCGCCGAGCAGGAGCACTACCATGTGCCGCTGCTGATTTCGCCGTATAGCTATTCGACCTACCGCGGCAGCTAGGCCGCTTGCGGCGCCGGTCTGCCCGGCGCCGTGTCTTTGCTTCTATCGACTCAACCGTTAGCGACTCAACAGCGACGCCGTGCCGGCCCCGGCAAACAGCGCGGCGCTGATGCGGTTAAACCACACCTGGCCTTTACCGGAGCGCAGAAACTTCGCTGCCCCGCGTGCGCCCAAGCCGTAGAACAGCTTGCAGCCCAAATCCAGAATCGCCCAGGTGGCGATCATCACCATCAACTGCTTGAGAATCGGCTGCTCGGCGCTGATGAACTGCGGCAAAAAGGCGGCAAAAAACAGGATGTCTTTCGGGTTACTGGCGCCCAGGCCAAAGGCCTTGAGAAACATCGCCCGCCAGCTTGGCGGCGTAAGCGCCTCTTCCTCTGGCCGCACCGGTTTGGCTGTCTGACGCGACTCCTGCCAGCTCTGGTAGGCGAGGTAAAACAGGTACAGCGCGCCGACGATTTTCAGCACGCTAAACAGCGTGGCCGACGCCAGCAGCAGGGCGCCCAAGCCCAGGGCCGAAGCGCTTAACAAACAGATCGAGGCACTGACCCCGCCGAGAAACGCCGGTGCCGAGCGGCGCAGGCCGTAGTTCAAGCTGTTACTGACCATCAGCAAGGACAGCGGGCCGGGGATAAAAATCACGATCAGCGCCGCACTGCTAAACAGCAGCCAGGTTTCAAAATTCATACAGGCCTCTTGGTAAATGCAGAAAGCCCCGGCGCGAACGCCGAGGCTTGGTGTTGCTCACGTCGGTTGGGTTGAGTACCGCAGAGCCCAACTGGTTCCGCGGTGGGGCAATGCAACCGACGAGGACTGGCGCAAAGATTACAAGAAGGCGAATTTCGCCGCGCAAATAATCGACAGCACATACAGGCTTGGGGTGATTTCTTTGTGCTTGCCGGTGGCCAGTTTCAGCACCACAAAGGTAATAAAGCCCATGGCCAGACCGTCGGTGACGGAGAAGGTCAGCGGCATCATCACCACGGTGATAATCGCCGGAATGGTGTTGGTGTGGTCTTCCCAGTCGATATGCGCCATGCCGCTCATCATCAGCATGGCTACATAGATAAGCGCACCTGCAGTGGCGTAGGCGGGAATCATGCCGGCCAGCGGGGCGAAGAACATCGCGGCAATAAACAGCACGCCCACGGTAACGGCGGTCAACCCGGTACGGCCACCGGAGGCCACGCCCGCCGCGCTTTCTACGTAACTGGTTACCGGTGGGCAACCCACCAGGGCACCAAAGGCGCTGGAGGTGCTGTCGGCTTTCATTGCCTTGCTGAGGTTTTCGATATGGCCGTTTTCATCCACCAGGCCGGCGCGTTGGGCAACGCCCATCAAGGTGCCGGCGGTGTCGAACATATGCACAAACAGGAAGGCCAGCACCACGCTGATCATGCCGACGTTCATGGCGCCGGAAACATCCATGGCCAGCCAGGTGGGCGCCAGGCTCGGTGGCATGGAAAAGATGCCGCCGAACTGTACTTCGCCCAGGCCCCAACCGATCAGGGTAACGGTGAGGATGCTGATCAGAATGCCGCCAAATACGCGGTGGTATTCCAGCACGGCAATCATCAAGAAGCAGATGGCCGCTAGCAGCGGGCCGGCGCTGGTCAGGTCGCCCATCTTGATCAAGGTGGCGGGGCTGGCGACCACGATGCCAGCGGTTTTCAAGCCAATCAGGCCGAGAAACAAACCGACCCCGGCACCCATGGCAAAGCGCAGGCTGGCCGGGATGCTGTTGAGCAGCCATTCGCGGATACGCGAGAAGGTGAGGAACATAAACAAGATGCCGGAGAGAAACACCGCGCCCAGCGCGATCTGCCAGCTGTAGCCCATGGTGCCGACCACGGTGTAGGTAAAGAACGCGTTCAAGCCCATGCCTGGCGCCAGGCCCACTGGCCAGTTGGCGTAAAGGCCCATCAGGAAGCAACCAAACGCAGCGGCGATGCAGGTGGCGACAAAGGCCGCACCGTGATCGATACCGGCGTCGGCCATGATATTGGGGTTAACGAAGATGATGTACGCCATGGTGATAAAGGTGGTGAGGCCGGCGGCGAGCTCGGTCTTTACCGTGGTGCCGTGCAGGGACAGCTTGAATAGCCGTTCCAGCAGGCCTTTGCGCGCAGGCGTGGCCGCATAGAGTTGTTCTTGTTTGGTGCTTTCCACAGCGGGGTACTCCTCATTTCTCTTGTTTTTATTGACTCAGTGGTCAGGAAGTCACACTGGCGCGATTATGCGTTTGTATACAAAAAAAGCAATTAATGTTTTAACTGTTGCTGAAATTGCTCTTATCGATTGTTTGCAGCGGGATAAGCAAATTGTATGCGACAGTTTGGCTGGCTTATTTTTATTAAAGCTATTTGAATCAATAAGATAGGTTTTGCTACTGCTTGGAGTGGGGCGGCCGATATGGCCAGACGGGTACGCGATCGGTGTGTTGAAACGGCC
>NZ_JBBNAH010000326.1:0-1589 GCF_037994325.1 Pseudomonas sp. | reverse complement strand
GGCTGAGCAGCACGCTGTCGCGTTTATCCACATGGCGGCCGAACCATTCGATCTGGTCGGCGTAGTTATTGGGTGTGGCGTTTTCGATGGTGGCCGGCAAGTTGAGAATCAGCGGCTTGGCTGGGGTCGGTTGGAACACGGCAATCACCGCGTTGCACACCTCTACCGAGAACTCGATTTCGGTGGAGCTAAATACTTCCGGCGAATACTCAAAACCCCACTGGGTTTCTGGCGCGGCATCGGCCAGGCGCTTGATGATCTGCCCAGCGTTGACGGCAATTTCTTTGACGCCGTTTTTGTCCTGGTTAAACACGATGCGGCGGAAGCTTGGGGCGCAGGCGTTGTAGTAGTGGACGATGGCTTTTTTCGCGCCCTTGAGGGACTCGAAGGTGCGCTCGATCAGGTCTTCGCGGGCCTGGGTCAGCACTTGAATGGTCACGTCGTCCGGAATATGGCCGCCTTCAATCAACTCACGCACGAAGTCGAAATCGGTTTGCGAGGCGGACGGAAAGCCCACTTCAATTTCCTTCAAACCCACTGCCAGCAGGGTTTTGAAGAAACGCATTTTTTTCTCGGCATCCATCGGCTCGATCAGCGACTGGTTGCCATCGCGCAAGTCGGTGCTCAGCCAAATCGGCGCCTTGTCGATCACCTTGCTCGGCCAGGTGCGGTCGGGGATGTTGATCGGGGTAAACGCGCGGTATTTGTGCGAAGGGTCTTTGAGCATGCTCATGGCGGTGTCCTTTGAATTTACTTGGCCAGATAAGGGTGGCCGACCGGTGATAACTGCTGTGTACAGACGTGCGGGCGAGGTGAGCTGTTCAGCTCTGCAGTCGCGGACTGACCAGGCACAGGCAGGCGTGTTGGCGCAGCAGAATGAGGGTATGGGACGTTTTCATGGGGTTAACCCTATTCACCTGGGTTGAATATGGCAAGCCGCGGCGAAAAATTGGTGAATCGTGGCGCAGCTGGCGATTTTTCGAAATTTATTCGTCGTTAATGCCAGTAAAATTCGCAAATATTGCTCGGGCTGAAACCGCTAGCCGTCGGTGCGGCTGGCAGCGATCTGCGCCTGATAGGCGCGCATATCGGCGCCGCTCGGGTGCTGAAACACCCGCAGGCCAAACTCCGGCAGGATCGCCAGCATGTGGTCGAAAATATCCGATTGAATCGCTTCGTATGCCACCCACGCGGTGGTGTTGGTAAAGCAATACAGCTCCAGCGGCAGGCCGTCGGCGAGCGGGCTGAGTTGGCGCACCAGTAGGGTCATGTCCTGGCGGATGCCTGGGTGTTGGCGCAGGTAGGTCTCTACGTAGGCGCGAAAGGTGCCGATATTGGTGACCCTTCGGGTATTCACCGCAATGCGCTGCGGTTCGTCGAGTTGGCTGTTCCAGCTCAGCAACTCGCTTTCTTTGCTCTTCAAATACGGCGCCAGCAGTTTGAAACGGCGCAGGTCGTCGATTTCTTCGGCGCTCAAGAAGTGCACGCTGTTTTGGTCCAAGTGCAGGCTGCGCTTGATCCGCCGGCCACCGGCTTCCTGCATGCCGCGCCAGTTTTTGAATGAGTCGGTGATAAAGCGTTTGGTGGGA
>NZ_JBBNAH010000325.1:0-1435 GCF_037994325.1 Pseudomonas sp. | reverse complement strand
ATCTATATCCGCTACCCGTGCCAGCGCCTCTTTCGGCCCCCAGGTGAACGCGGTGCACCAGGCGTGGATCAGGCGCAGGCGCGGGTGGCTTTGCAGTTCGGCTTTGGGTAATTGGCCGATGCATTCGGCCAACAGGCGCAGGCGGCCTTGGCTGAGCAGGCTGTCGACGTGGGTGTAAAGCAGCTCGATGGCCATGGCGGTATCGCCGGACAACAGGGCGTGGCGAATGGCAGGAATGGCGCGCTCTTGCGCCAGGTAGGCGGCGCAGGCGGCCAGGTGCAGGCCGCGCAGTTCTTCGCGGTGGCGGCGGTGCAGTTGGTGGCGGAGAAAATCCAGGAACAGGCTGTGGTAGCGGTACAGGTCGCGCTGTTCGTCGATGGGCACCAGAAACAGTTGGTGGCGTTCCAGTTCGTGGATCATTTCCAGGCTGTCGCTGCAGCCGCACACGGCGTTGCACAGGGCCGGGCTGAGTTCGTCGAGCATGCTGGTACGCAGCAGGAAAAACCTTAGCGGCTCGGGCAGGGCGGCCAGCACGTCTTCGGCCAGGTAGGCGGCGATGGCGGCGTTGGAGCCGGAGAAGGAGTCGAGAAACTTGTCGGTGTCGCCGTGGTTTTCCAGGGCCAGGCTGGCCAGCCATAGGGCAGTCACCCAGCCTTCGGTACTGGCTTGCAGGCGTTCTACCTGGACGGCGCTCAGGCCTACGCCGCGGCGTTGGGTGAGGAAGTGTTGGGTTTCTTCGGCGCTAAAGCGCAGGCCGGCGGCGTCGATTTCGGTCAGGGTGCCACGGGCGCGCAAGCGGGCCAGGCCGATTTCCGGCAGGGTGCGACTGCCAATCACCAGGCAGGCTTTGTTGGGGATGGCTTCGATGCCGCGTGCGACCAAACCCAGAATTACCGGGTTGCGAATGGCTTCAAAGTCGTCGAAGAAAATGGCCACCGGGGTTGGGTTGGCGGCCAGTTGTTCGAGAATCCATTCCACCAAGTCGGCATTGCGCAGCCCGGCCAATGCCTGCTGGGCGCCGTCGGGCAGCAGGGTGGCCACGGCGTTGGAAAAGCCGCTGAGAAAGCGCGACACATCGTTGTCGCCCTCGTCGAGGGTCAGCCAAACGGTGGAAATCCCCTGCTGGCGATAGCGGCTAAGCAGTTGGGTCATAAAGGTGGTTTTGCCAAAGCCGGCCGGGGCGTGAACCAGTACAGCGCGGCTGGTTTCGGCCAGGCCGGCGCGCTCCAGCATGGCGTGGCGTGGCACTTCGTAGCGCGAGGTGGCGGGGGCGGTCACCTTGGTTCGCGAGATATAGGGCGACTGGCGTTGACTGGACGACATCTCGAATCCTTGGCGGGTACGTCAGACATCCCGCGTATTTTTATTGGATTTTCAAACTATGAGTTAGGCGCGTGTGGCGCAAGCGCTTTTACTGTTCGGGACTGTCTGGCGT
>NZ_JBBNAH010000324.1:0-5120 GCF_037994325.1 Pseudomonas sp. | reverse complement strand
ACTGACTCGTAGGTGAGGCATGGCTTGGCTACTCAGCGCTTAGTTGAAGTTCACAAACTGGCCTTCATCGACCAGCGCTTGCCCCGACTTGCGTGGCTCCTGACGGCGTAGCTCGCGCACATTGTTTTGGCTGCGTGGCGGCGCTGCTTTGTGGCTGCTGGACGTATTGTTGCTATCCAGGCGGAAGTAGCCGATCAGCTCTTGCAGTTGGCTGGCCTGGGCATTCATTTCTTCGGCGGTAGCGGCCAGCTCTTCCGAGGCGGAAGCGTTCTGTTGGGTGATCTGGTTCATCTGGCCCATGGCGATATTGATTTGCCCGGCACCGCTGGACTGCTCTTGCGAGGCTGCGGTGATTTCCTGCACCAGGTCCGAGGTTTTCTGGATATTTGGCACGATCTCGTCGAGCAGTTTGCCGGCCTGTTCGGCCAGGCTCACGCTGTTGGTCGCAACACCGCCGATTTCCTGCGCGGCTACTTGGCTGCGTTCGGCCAGCTTGCGCACTTCGGCCGCTACAACGGCGAAGCCTTTGCCATGGTCGCCAGCACGCGCGGCTTCGATAGCCGCGTTGAGGGCCAGCAGGTTGGTCTGATAAGCGATGTCGTCGATGATGCCGATTTTGGCCGCGATCTGTTTCATCGCCTGAACCATTTCGCGTACAGCCTGGCCGCCTTGCACGGCGTCGTTGGCGGCTTTGCCGGCAATGCCATCGGTGATTTGCGCGCTTTCGGTGTTTTGCGCAATAGAGGCAGACATCTGCTCCACCGAGGCGGTGGTTTCTTCGACGCTGGCGGCTTGTTCGGTCGCGGCCTGGCTCAACGATTGCGAGGTGGCGCTGACTTCTTCCGAGGCCGACGACAGCGAGTCGGCGGCGCTGCGTACATCGCTCATCACCGCACGCAGGCGTTCGGTCATGTTCTGCATGGAGGCCAGCAGCTTGCCGGTTTCATCCTGGCTATCGACAGTAATGCTCACACTTAAATCACCTTCGGCCAGGCTATTGGCCACGCCCACCGCACGGTTAAGCGGCCGGGTGATGCTGCGGGTGACCAGAATGCCAATGGCAAAGCCCAGAGCGGCGGCGATCAGCACCAGCACAATCATCTGTGTGCGCGAATCCAGGTAGATCGCCGAAATGGCCTCGTTGGCTTCGGCTGCACGTTGCTTTTTCTGATCCACCAACATGGCGATGCTCTCGTCTGCCGCCGTGCCTTCGCTGCGCAGTTGTGGCAGCAAAGCGGTGACGTCGCTGGCTTCGGTAAAACGGCCGGATGCTTTGCTCACTTCGAGCACGCGCAATGCGGTTTGCTCGTAGGAGGCAAGCTCTTTGGTCAAGGTTTCCAGCTCGGCCAACGACTCTGGCCGACTGAAACTGGAGCGTGCTTTATCAAGGTTCTCGTGCATGTTTTTCATCGCGTCACGCACCTGTTGCGCGGTGCGTTCGCGTTCTTCGGCGTTGGTCGCAAGCAGGTTACTGCGCAGATGGCGGCCGGCATACACCAGGTGCAGGTTGGCGGTTTGCATATTGCTCAGGGCCGCCATTTCGCGCTCATACATCTGGTCCGAGAGGTCATTGACCTTGCTCAGATTAAAGATGCCCAACGCGCCCACCGCAGCGGTCAGCAGCACCACCACGGTAAAGCCGGCGATCAGGCGGACGCCGATCTTTAAGTTACGTATCGAGTTCATGGGGTGTCTCCTAGGAGCCGGTGAGATCCGGTCGCGGTTGGTTGGCGCGCGAGTCGGTCTCGACGCTGCGGTGCAGGGTGTTAAACAGATTGGCAATATCCAGGATCAGGGCAATCTGCCCGGAGCCGAGAATGGTGGAGCCGCTGATGCCTTGCAGGTGCTGGAACAGCAGGCCAAGGGGTTTGATCACGGTTTGCAGCTCGCCGTGCAGGTGGTCGACGATCAACCCGGCCTGCTGGCGGCCAAAGTTGACCACGACGATGTTGCGCCGCGTGCTGTGGCTGGCCGGCAGACCAAAGTGCGCCGCCAGGTCAATGCACGGCAGTGGTTTACCGCGCAGCTCGATATAGCCGTAGGTGCCGCGGGCCAATTGGCTGGCGTCCAGCTCCAGGCATTCGGTGACCAGGTCCAACGGCACCACAAGATGTTCGTCGCCCAGGCTGACTAGAAAGCCGTCGATAATCGCCAGGGTTAACGGCAAACGAATGCGGAAGGTGGTGCCACGGCCCAGCACCGAGTCAATATCAATGCTGCCGCGCAGGGCGTCGATGGCGCTGCGCACCACGTCCATGCCAACGCCACGGCCGGAGAGATCGGAGACGGCATCTGCGGTGGAAAAGCCAGCGGCAAAAATCAGCCGTTGGATATCGTGCTCAGACAAATTGGCTTGGGCGTCGATCAGCCCACGGGCGATGGCTTTGTCGCGGATGCGCGCGGTATTGAGGCCGTGACCGTCGTCACTGACCTCAATCACGATCATGCCGGACTCATGATAAGCATTGAGCAGCAACGAGCCCTGCGCCGGCTTGCCTGCTGCCGCGCGTTGCTCGGCGTTCTCGATGCCATGGTCGATGGCATTGCGCACCAAGTGGGTGAGGGGGTCGGCCAACTGGTCGATCACCGATTTATCCAGCTCGGTGTCGGCGCCGCGTATATCCAAGCGGATGTCTTTGCCCAACTGTTCGCTGACGTCGCGCACCACACGGTGAAAGCGGTTGAAGGTGTCGCCGATCTCGATCATGCGCATTTTCAGCGCTGCCTCGCGAATCTGCTCGACGTGCTGATTGACCGTTTGCGTACTTTCCACACACAGCGCGTTGCCGTGTTTTTGCGCATGCAATTGCGCACCGGCAGCGCTGATCACCAACTCGCCGACCAGGTTGATCAACTCATCAAGCTTGTGCGCGGCCACCCGAATCGGCGCTTCTTGCACGCGTTTATCCCGCGAGGCTTTTTGCTTGGCCAAGGCCGCATCTACCGCTTTTGGCGCAACCATGCCTTGGCTGACCAACACTTCACCCAGCGCTGGTTTCACCTCGCTGGCAGCCGCTTGTAGGTTAAGCCCGGTTTGCAGCTCGTGTTCGGTCAGCAAACCGGCACTGACCAGAATCTGGCCAATACGCGCATCGCTTTCGGGCAGTTGCTGAATCAGTTTTAAGTAGTCATCCAGCGCGCTGTCTGGTGGCAGGATATGCAGGGTGCAGAAGTCGCGAATGAACTCGAAGACTTCCTCGATCTCGGTTTTACTGGCGTTGCTGTGCAGGTCAATTTCCAGACCCAGGTAGCAGCTTTCCGGATCCAGCTCAGCCAGCGCCGGCAGGGTGTCGTCGATCAGCGCCAGGTGGTTGATCTCACCAAGGCGGCCGAGGTAACGCACAAAGGCGGCCGGGTCGAAACCATTGCGCAGCAAGTCAGCGTGAAAGCGCAGGGAAATATGCCAGGCACCACTCGCGCCAGCCGCCACGGGCTGAGTAGGGGACGGCTCGCTAACAGTGGCTTCAGACGCGGCAGCAGCAGTACCGTCATGCTCGGTCCCAGCATGCTGAGCAAGGATGGCCAGCAGTTGGCTCTGGTGCTCCTCATCCACCGGCAGCTCGCCGGTTTGCGGGTCGATCAGGGCGACCATCGAGGCCACTTCATCCAGACAACGCAGCAGCACGGAAATCAACGCCGGGCTTAACGTGCCCGCACCGTCACGCACCGCCATCAGCAGGTTTTCCAGATGGTGGGTAAAGCTCACCAACGGCGTCAGTGAAAACAGCCCGGCCGAGCCCTTGATGGTGTGCATAGCGCGAAACAGGCCGCTAAGCGCCTCTTCATCAGTGGGCGACTGGTCCAGTTGCAGCAGGTATTCCTCGGCCTGTTTGGTCAGCTCACTGGCTTCTTCGATAAAGCCCAGCAGCAGTTGGGTCCACTGTTCGCCGTTAAGCATGGCTTGGGCCCTCAGGCCTGGGCTGCCGGGGAGGGCAGCAAGTGGGGGAGGCGTAGCAGTTCAAGCAGCTCGCGTACGGCGGTGGCCGGGTTGCAGGTTTCCAGCACGATGCCCAGCTGCAACAGGGACTTATGCAGCGCCAGTAACAACTGCACGCCAGCGGTATCCAGCTCTTCCACCTCGCTCAGGTCCAAACGCCAGGCCGGTGCCTGGCTTTGGCTGTGCAGCACCGCGGCCAGTTCGCTGTGGGCCTGACTGACTTCGTAAATGGTCAGGCTGCCGCTGATGGCGAGTTGGCCAGGGGCGTGCTGGCTCAGTTGAAACATCTCAGCTCACCAGCTTGTCAACGGCGGCCAACAACTGCGCCGGTTGAAAGGGTTTAACGATCCACGCCCGCGCACCAGCGGCCTGGCCTTCGGCCTTTTTGCTTTGCTCGCTTTCGGTGGTGAGCATAACGATGGGAGTGAATTTGTATTCCGCGCGCTCTTTCAGGGCTTTGACCAAACCGATGCCATCGAGGTTGGGCATGTTCACGTCGCTGATAATCAGGTTGACCTTTTGCCCGGTCAGCTTGGCCAGCGCATCGCGGCCATCAACGGCCTCGATCACCTGGTGGCCGGCGCCAGTGAGGGTCATCTTCACCAGTTGGCGCATGGACGAGGAGTCGTCAACGATAAGAATGGTTTTGGCCATGGGGCAGGGCTCCGTACAGCAATCAATAGGGGTTAGAAAAAGGTGATGTCGTCTTGCGCTGCGCGTGTGTTAGCGGCGCTGCGGCGGCCGCCCCTTTCCTCGTCGGTGGTGAACTGGCGGCGCAATTCACTTAGCCAACGCTGTGGGTCGGTAATGATCGGGTCTTGTTCGTGCAGGGCGCTGTGCAGGCGCTGCATATCGCTTTGCAGATGGTCGAGCATCTGGTCGGAGCGGTCCTGGAACTGCAGGCTGACGATAATTTCCTGAATATCGCCCTGGGTAACGCGGGTGTCCTGTTGCAGTTGCAGCGAGCTGTTGGTCAGCTCGTCGAGGTTGGCGCTCAGGCCTTGCATAATTTCGCCGGTGACTTGATCGAGGTAGCGCAGGTTGTTTTCTTCATTGGCTGACAACTGATCGGCTGCGCTTACGGTGGCGCTGATGGCTTTGTTGATTTCGCCAACCTTTTCCACCATGCGCTGGCCGGTTTCGGCTGACAGGCTGGACAGCTTGCGCACCTCATCGGCTACCA
>NZ_JBBNAH010000323.1:0-4748 GCF_037994325.1 Pseudomonas sp. | reverse complement strand
TTTCCTGATGAAACACCTGGTGCGCACAGCACACCCTACGTTCACGTCGGTGCTTAGGCGTACAGCCGTTCGTACGCCAACCACCGGCCAAACGCGCCCCCTTCCACCCACGCGCGCGCTGCGGCGATGTCGGGGGCGAAGTAGCGGTCTTCATCGTAGTGCGGTACTTCGCTGCGGATCAGTTCGATCACTTCGCTCAGTAGCGGCGAGGTTTTCAGTGGGGCATGCAGCTCCACGCCCTGGGCGGCACCCAGCAGTTCGATCGCCACCACGGCGCTGCTGTTGCCCGCCATATCCAGCAAACGCCGGGCGGCGAAGGTGGCCATGGACACGTGGTCTTCCTGGTTGGCGGACGTTGGCAGGCTGTCGATGGAGGCCGGGTGGCCGAGGGTTTTGTTTTCCGAGGCCAGGGCCGCAGCGGTGACTTGGGCGATCATAAAGCCGGAGTTCAGGCCGCCTTCTTTAACCAGAAATGCCGGCAAGCCGGACATGGCGGGGTCGACCAATTGCGCAATCCGTCGCTCGGACAAGGCGCCAATTTCGGCAATCGCCAAGGCCAGTACATCGGAGGCCATGGCCACCGGTTCAGCGTGGAAGTTGCCGCCGGACAGCACGTCGCCATCAGCGCTAAACACCAGCGGGTTATCCGAGACAGCATTGGCCTCACGCAGAAAAATCTGTGCGGCGAAACGCATATGGTCCAGGCAGGCGCCCATCACTTGTGGCTGGCAGCGCAGGGAGTAGGGGTCTTGCACGCGGCTGCAGTCGGCGTGGGATTCGCGGATCTCGCTGGTGCTGCCCAATAGCTCGCGATAGAACGCGGCCACATCAATCTGCCCAGCCTGACCGCGGACGGCCTGAATGCGTGGGTCGAACGGTACAGCCGAGCCTTTCAACGCTTCAACGCTCAAGCTGCCGGCGACCACGGCGGCGCTAAACAACTTTTCTGTAGCGAACAGGCCGCGCAGGGCCAGCGCGGTGGACACCTGGGTGCCATTGATCAGCGCCAGGCCTTCTTTTGGTCCCAGCACCATCGGTTGCAGGCCGGCAAGCGCCAGGCCTTCTACCGCATCCATTTCCCGGCCCTGGTGGCGCACGCAGCCGATGCCGATCAGTACCGCCGACATATGCGCCAAGGGCGCCAAGTCACCGGAAGCACCGACCGAGCCTTGCGAGGGAATGCACGGGTAAACCTTGGCGTTATACAGCGCGGTGAGTGCCTGAATGACTGCCCAGCGAATGCCGGAAAAACCGCGTGCCAGCGAGCCGACTTTCAGCGCCATGATCAGGCCGACACTGGCGTCATCCAGCAGCGGGCCGGTGCCGGTGCAGTGCGACAGCAACAGATTGCGTTGCAGCTTGGCCAGCGATTCGGTGGGGATGGAGGTGCGCGCCAGCAGCCCAAAACCGGTGTTGATGCCATACACCGTGCGCTTGTTGTCGATGATCTCCAGCACAGTGCGGTTGCTGGTGTCGACCACTGCCTTGGCCACCGGCTCCAGTTCGATAGGGCATTGCTGCTGATAAATGGCGCGCAATTGATCGAGGGAAAGTTGGCCGGGCTGAAGAAGCAGTGAATGCGACATGGGAATGGTCCTGACGGTTGCCGTTGGGGATGACGTGCACCTATATACACTTGTATATACAGGTTAGGCAAATGGTGAGGAAAAGTGGCCCCTGATTGAATGGCGAGGTGCCTTGGCGAACCTGCCCTCACCCCCAGCCCCTCGCCCCTATCCGGGCGACCACAAGCGGGCGCGGGGAGCAGACCACAGACGATTCAGTCCCCTCGCCCCCTGGGGAGAGGGCTAGGGTGAGGGGGCGCTGCACGCACTATTTGCCTAGAGGCCAATCACCCCATAGCCTCGCGCCATCAATGCCGCCAACAATGGCAACACCAGCAAAATAAGCAGCTCCAGGCGAATCACCAGGGTCACCCACTTGGCCTGCTTGGCGCTCACCACCGGCACTTCGCCGGCTTTAATCGCGTTGCGCCAGTTGAGGATGACAAACGTCGGCACGATGGAGATCAGCCCCACCAAAATAAACAGGCCGAACTTGGCGTGAAACACGCTGTTGTGCAGGTAGTAATCCAGCCCTTTGCCGTACCACAGTACCCGCGCCGCGCCAGTGAATAGCACCAGGCCGGCAGTGGCGCCGTAGGCGATGTCGATGCGCATCAGGCTGCGCGCGCGGGCCAGGTCCATGGGCAATTTGAACAGTTGGTGTTCGAGGCTAAGCAGGGCGAATAGCAGAAAAATAGACAGGTAGTGCAGGTACGCGGCAATGGCGGCGGCCATGGTGGTTCCTCAGGGCAACGGTTGGGCGCTGGGCACTCTCTGTTGCCCATGCACGTTCTAACTAATGGTGGGCCGGCTTCGCTTCAAAGGCGGCGAATTCCACCCGATTTCGGCCGTTACCCTTGGCGTGGTACAGGGCTTTGTCGGCGCGCTTGAGGGCTCGCTCGGGGTTTTCCTGCGGTTCGGCCAGGGCGCAACCGATGCTGATGGTCAGCTGCAGTTCCACCTCGCCAGCATCTATCGGGCTGCGCGCCACTGCGGCGCGGATACGCTCACCGATCATGCGCAGTTCTTGCTCGTCGCGCACCTGGGTCAGCACCACAAACTCTTCGCCGCCGCTGCGCGTTACTACGTCCTGCGGGCGAACGGCACCGGCGATGCGCCGAGCACATTCCCACAGCACCTTGTCGCCGGCGTCATGGCCATGAACGTCGTTTACCTTCTTGAAATAATCCAGGTCGCAGAACAGCAGGCCGAGCTTCTGCTCGCGCTCTTCGGCACGGGTTTGCTCACGCGGCAGGAAATGTTCGAGGCCGGCGCGGTTCCATACTTGCGTGAGGTTATCGAGCATGGTTTTACGCTGTTCGCGGCTTAAGGCTGCGCGCAATTGCGTGGTTTGCTCGCTCATATGGCGAAGTTTCAAGTAGCCCTCGGCGAGGGTGGCCATGTCTTTGAGGCGCTGCCTCTGTTTGCCGTTCAGCTGTTTCGGTTGTGGGTGCAACAGGCACAGGGTGCCAATGGCATGACCGTCCTGGGAGAACAACGGTTGGCCGGCGTAGAAGCGCAAGAAGGGCGGATTGGTGACCACTGGGTTATCGACAAAACGTTGGTCCTGGTGGGTGTCCTCAATCATAAACACGTCATCTTGCAAGATGGCGTGGCCGCAAAAAGACATGCAGCGCGGGGTTTCTGGGATGGCCAATCCGCGCCGTGCTTTAAACCATTGGCGGTCACGGTCCACCAGGCTGATAAGCACGGTTTTCACGTCGAACATCTCCGCCACAATCTTCACCAGCACGTCCAGGTACGGGTCGGCGGGGGTATCCAGCAGTTCCTGGTTATCCAGTACTTCCTGACGAATAAGTTCGTTAACTGGTGTGGCCGGGCTGAGCATGGGCTGATCCTTTAAGGCTGGGAGCAAACCACTGATCGTGGCGAGTCAGGTGATAAGCATAGACCCCCAAACACAGGCTTCGTAGCAACATAAAAGCCAAAAATGCCAACCATAGACCGTGGTTGCCAAGGTCACGCAGCAGCCAGGCCAGCGG
This sequence comes from Pseudomonas sp., assembly GCF_037994325.1. Lineage (GTDB taxonomy): Bacteria > Pseudomonadota > Gammaproteobacteria > Pseudomonadales > Pseudomonadaceae > Aquipseudomonas. The sequence continues at coordinate 1,180 of NZ_JBBNAH010000323.1, read as the reverse complement.
CAGGGCCAGCAACACGCTAAGCAGCATGGCATCGCGCATTTCTCGGGCGCGGGTGGCGCCGATAAACAGGCCGTCGAGCAGGTAACTCCACACCGCTACCAAGGGCAGCACAGCCAGGTACGGCAGGTAAATATCGGCGGTGCTGCGCACTGCGGCAATATCGGTTTGCAGGGCGATAAACAGATGCCCGCCCAGAGCAAAAAACAGCGCGAACAGCAGGCTGGCAATCAGCGACCAGCCGCCAGCCACCACCAGGCTACGGCGCAACCCTTGGCGGTCATTACCACCGAGGGCATGCCCGCACAGGGCTTCCACGGCATGGGCAAAACCATCCAGGGCGTAAGCGGTGAGCAGCAGGCCATTGAGCAGCAAGGCGTTGGCCGCCACGGTTGCATCGCCCAAGCGCGCACCTTGCACCGTAAGCAGAAAGAACACGCCTTGCAGCGCCAGCGAGCGAATAAAGATGTCGCGATTGACCGCCAACAGCGGCCGCCAGTTACGCCACAGCGCCATCGCCGCCCACTGCGTACGCCCCGGGTAACGGCGCAGCGCGCCGCCAGTCAGTGCCAGGCCGAGCAACGCGCCGCCCCATTCGCTAAGCACCGCTGCCCGCGCTGCGCCAACCACGCCCCAGTCCAGACCCAGCACAAACCACAACGACAAGACGATATTCAGCACATTGGTGCTGAGCAGAATCGCCAGCGGCGCGCGGGCGTTTTGCGTGCCGAGAAACCAGCCGATCAAGGCGAAGTTGGCCAGCGCCGCCGGCAAGCCGAACAGGCGCGTATGAAAGAAGGCGCGGGTCTGTTCATCCAGTTCGGCCGAGGGGTTCATCAGGCCCAAGGCCATATCGCCAAAGGGCAGGGCGAGTACGCCCAAGGTCAGCGCCAGTAATGCTGCCAATATCAGGCCTTGGACCAACACCTGGCGCAACGCGCCACCGTCGGCGCGGCCGCTGGCCTGGGCGGCAAAACCAGTGGTGCCCATACGCAGAAAACCGAGGATGCCGACGATCATCACATACAGTGTGCTGCCCACTGCCACGGCGCCGAGTTGATGAGCATGGGGCAGATGGCCGACCACCGTGCTGTCAACCAACGCCACCAAGGGCACGGAGATATTCGACAGAATCATCGGTGCGGCCAGCGCCCAGACTTTCTGGTGAGTGGCGGTGTGGCTC